>JAATGW010000054.1 GCA_015654495.1 Chitinophagales bacterium | reverse complement strand
GGCTATGAACTGTTCAAATTTAGTAAGATTTTCAGGCAAAGTAACAATCAGCAATAACTGAGGCCGGCCTTCGTATGTAAATCCCGTTTCAACGAGTGTTGCACGATCAGATGCTTTGTCTACAACATGCATATACTGCACCAGGCGGTCATGAGTAACATGCCATTCACCTACCTCAGGACCGATCAAGCTCGCCGGTGTAGGGACAGCAGGGTCATAGCGGAATTCCGTTGGGAGATAGTATGACAGTGGTTGTGCACATATGCCGGCGGGAAATAAAATAATAAGTAACCAGAGCAGTCTCATAAATGCAGTATTTGTTTGGTAAAAAGCGTTCAGGCAAGACTAAACCGCAAAGGAGCAAAGATTCTGAAATTTAAGAAGGAATTGATAAGAATGGACAAAAATGATTCACATGTTTTGTAGATGCAATGTTTGGTGTTTGATGGGATATTTGAATCGTAGAGACGCGATGCATCGCGTCTCTACGATTCAAATACTGCATTCAACGTTTAACGTTGAACGTTAAACGTATTTCCCGGCATGTTGAAAAATCTTCTCTTTCTTATAATTGAACCACCAATCCGGAGCTGTTTTTTTAAGGAGGGTATCTACATTACGCATGCCAAACAAGTTCCATGCGCCGTGCAATTTACCGGGCAGCGACGATTGCAAGGCCCGCAAACTCATTGCGAATCCACAGTCAATATACTCCATATGATGAAAATAGCTGGCCGGCATAAACAGGGTATCACCATGATCAAGGATCACTTCATACCCCTTTGCTTTGCTGACTGCAGGATAATTATTCAGGTCGATTTTGCTTTTTTCGGGATCATGGTAATAGCTGAAGTCTACCAGGCTAAGCACTTCCCATGGCTTGCGATACAGTTTGTGTTGTTCTGAGAACGGGAAAAGCAATACACGTTTACGTCCCATGAATTGTGTATGCATGATATGACTGAGGTCAATATCAAAATGCATATGTGTGATGCTGCCGGCGCCGCCAACAAAAAGCATCGGGAATTTCTTTACAAATCCCTTCATCAGATCTTCCGGCCATGTAAAATCTTCAGTGAGCCTGGGCGCATGATCGAAGATATTGAAGAGAAAAATTCGCCATTCTGCAGGACCCCTGCGGATCATATCAATATACTCTCCAAAAGTTGTATACTGATCGGCGGTATTGATTGGGGTTGTGCTGTTACTCTTTATATTATTATATATCCCTACTTCCTGCTTACCAACCAGTTCTTTAAAATAATCCCAGGTCCACTTCTGCATTGCAGGCCAGTTGCGGGAAAGGTCTTTTATTATAACCGGCTTTTTTGGGATATAATAATTTTCATGAAAATCCTTCTCGCTGATCGAGTCAACCTTGTCCACCGGGTCTAATTGCATTGTATAGTGATTTTATTAAATTCAGAATGTTCTGTTGATGTCGAAATTTTCCAGCTCTTTTACAACCGCAGTAACAAAAGTAGCTCCGAGGGAACCATCAATTATTCTATGGTCGTAGGACATCGAAACATACATCATGTGGCGGATGGCAATACTGTCACCCTGTTCAGTTTCAATAACTACGGGCCTTTTTTTAATTGCGCCTGTAGCAAGTATAGCAACCTGAGGCTGATTGATCACCGGCGTTCCCATCAAACTGCCGAAGGTGCCGACATTTGTGAATGTGAAAGTACCGCCCTGCGTATCGTCAGGTCTGAGTTTGTTTGTACGCGCATTATTTGCAAGCGTGTTTACCTGTTTGGCCAGCCCGACCAGATTTAGCTGATCCGCATTTTTTATAACAGGAACGATCAGGTTGCCTGATGGGAGTGCTGTTGCCATCCCGATCTGTATATCTTTTTTGATAATGATCTTATCTCCATCGACACTTGAATTAAGCCATGGAAATTTCTTCAGGCATTTCACGATAGCTTCTATAAAGAGCGGAGTAAAAGTTATTTTTTCTCCTTCGCGTTTTTCAAATTCCTTTTTGTTTTTCTCTCTCCAGAGTACAAGATTCGTAACATCTGCCTCAGAGATACTGGTTACGTGTGCGCTGGTAGCTTTACTGCGAACCATATGATCCGCGATAAGTCTGCGCATCCTGTCCATCTCAATAATCTCAACATTTCCGCTGCTGCCTACAGCAACAGGCTGTTGTGCAGGTTGGGGCACTACTGTTTCTCTCGGCTGTATAGCAGGCTGGTTGGCGATAACCGGTTTTTCTACTGGAAAAACTTCCGGTTTCACTTCAACATGGTGAGTGCCATTTTTCCGGTGTGCCACATATTCAAGTATGTCTTTTTTTGTAACCCGCCCTTCATTTCCCGTGCCGGCAATATTCTCGAGCTCCGTCATCCGGATTCCTTCATTGGCCGCAATATTCAGCACCAGTGGTGAATAGAACCTCACTCCCTCCTGTTTAATTGTATGTGGCGGTTCGTGATGTACGGGCACATAAGGAACTTCCTCTGTGCTCATTTCCGGTTCCGCCTTTTTTGTGGGGTGAAAAGAGATTGGCTCAATCGGTGCTTTTTCAGCCGGAGTCTCAATTGATTCCTGCGCGCCAACCTTTATTCTGGCAATGACAGTTCCTACCGGCACAACATCATTTTCATTGTACAGCAATTCTGCAATGGTACCCTCGGCGGTCGAAGGCACTTCACTGTCTACTTTATCAGTGGCTATTTCAAGCACTGACTCATCCTGCTTTACAAAATCGCCAGGCTTTTTATGCCATTTTAAAACAGTCGCCTCCATAATACTCTCACCCATTTTAGGCATAATCAGGTCAACCAGGGCCATAGAATTCCACTTTTTACATATGAACAATGAGAGCTGCACCCTTAGGGAGGCTCCCTGAAATCGCCGGTAAAGGTATAAGATTTCGAAGAATTACCGGATCAGCTGATCCCGGTCAGTCAAGTATGAATTTTCTGAGGATATTGAGTCCATACATGGTCGCCATTTCTATATTGCGGACCCTGTCAAACCGGAAATGAAATGAATGCGCTTCAGATGCATTCCGTGATGCAACGCCGATCCAGACCGTGCCCACGGGTTTTTCAGGTGTTCCTCCATCCGGACCCATAATGCCGGAAGTAGCAATCGAATAGTCACTTCCGGTATGCCTGAGTACCCCTTCGGCCATTTCCAGAACTGTTTCACGACTTACAGCTCCATTATTTTTCAATGTGGCCGACTGTACATCCACAAATTTTTCCTTCAGTTCATTTGAATATGTGATCACGCCTCCCTTAAAAAATGCGCTGCTGCCCGGGATCTGGGTGAACTGGTGCGCAATATAACCACCTGTACAACTTTCTGCAGTTGACAAACTCAGTTTTCGCTCTTTGAGAATATTACCAACCACTTCCTGCATCGTCGTGTCTGAATCTGCAACAAGAACATCGGTTATCTGCTGTTTAAGCATATCAAATTCTGCTTCCAGTTTTGCTGCAGTACGTGGGTCATTGCCATGCGCGCTCAGGCGAAGTTTCACCATTCCATAATTCGGAAGGTAAGCAAGTTTGATATTCGCAGGCAGGGTCGATTCAAATTCACGGATTCTTTCTGCAAGGAATGATTCACCGATGCCTGCTGTAAGCAGTGTTCTATGTACAATCGGCGGAAGCCCGAATTTTTCGCTGAGCTGAGGAATCACTGAATGCAGCATCATTCCCTTCATTTCATGCGGCACTCCCGGCATGCTCATATAAATTTTTCCGTTTTTCTCAAACCACATGCCCGGAGCCGTACCACGTTTATTCTGAATAACAGTACAGGTGTCAGGCACCTCGGCCTGTTTGAGATTTCTTTCCAGCATTGGTTTTTTCAGATACACTTCAAAAATGTGTTTCACATTCTGGAGTGCTTCCGTATTAACAACCATTTTTCCACCAAAATACTGGCACAATAAAGGTTTGGTAATATCATCCGCTGTTGGTCCAAGCCCTCCCGTGATGAGTATTACATCAGAAAGCCTGCTTTCTTCTTCCAGCGATTGCCAGATATCTTTCCATACATCACCTACGGCCAAACGACGATGCACCCAAATACCGATCTTATTTAATTCCTGTGCAATCCAGGCGCTATTGGTATCAATGGTCTGACCAATCAGGAGTTCATCACCGATAGTGATGATAGTGGCATATACATTCTGCTGAAGCATAGGAGGCTTGTTTTCAGAATGAGTTATTTTAGTGCAATCTACAAAGCTTATGGTGAAATTGACTTTGGTTTTCGCCGGATTAATTAGTATATACAACATAAAAGCGCAGGACCCCGCTTCCGGAATAAGAACGGCATTTCAGTCTTTTGAAAAAAATCCTGAGTTGAGGAATGCAGCAGTTTCATTATGTGTTGCAGATATCAGCAGCGGGAAAATCGTTTTTGAAAAAAATAGTCAGACCGGACTTGCTCCTGCCAGTTGCCTGAAGGTACTCACTGCTGTCACAGTTCTGGAAATGTTTGGGAAGGACTATCGTTTTCAGACCCGCTTCGGTTATACGGGTACGATATCCGGAGAAATGCTTGATGGAAATATAATCATAACCGGATCTGGTGATCCGAGTTTAGGGTCTGAAAGGTTTAAGGAAACAAGCCCATCTCAAATCTGTGCAGAGGTTGAAAAGCGTTTGAAAAATAAAGGGATAAAGGGTGTGAGAGGCGGCTGGCAGACTGACCCTTTTCAAAATACAGAAGTTCACATTCCGGGTGGATGGCCATGGGAGGATATTGGAAATTATTACGGAGCTGGTTTTTCTCTGCTGAACTGGCATGAGAACAGCTACCGGATTTACCTAAGGCCCGGAAAAAAAGAAAGAGATCCGGTGGTTATCACTAATAAAATTCCAGGTTCTGATTTTCCGGTGCGCAACGAAATTGTTTCCGGGAAAAAGGGTAGTGGCGATAATGCCTATATATTTTTTAAACCTGTCTCGGATAGCATTATTTATCGCGGAACTATTCCCTGCTGTGTTGATAGTTTTGATATCGACGCTGCCATGCCGGATCCAGCAAACCAGATAATCTCCTTTTTATCTTCCTGTACTGGAAATGGGAGTCAACAAAAACAAATTTTTCCGTTCACTGCAGTCACGAATTTCTACACATATCAATCGCCAACTATCGGAGTTCTCACAAAACCTTTTCTGCAGAAGAGTATTAATTTATATGGTGAATCTTTTCTTTATCTGATTGGTACAAAGCCAACTTCAACATTTGGTTCAGGTGAGTCAATTGATATTTTAAAGGAGTTCTGGCAAAAAAACGGGATTGAAAAAACAGCGATTCAGATTTTTGATGGCAGTGGTCTTTCACCATCAAACAGGATCACGACGGATGCCCTGGTTAAAGTTTTACTTTATGCAAAAAAACGTTCCTGGTTTCCTGATTTTTTTGATGGATTACCTGTGATCAACGGAATCAAAATGAAGAGCGGCGCTATTGAAGGTGTGCGTTCTTATACAGGATATCTGAAATCGGAAAACGGAAAAGAGTATTGTTTCTCTTTAATCGTCAATAATTTCTCCGGCTCATCATCTGAACTGACTTCGAAGATTTTTTCTTTATTAAGTAAAGTGAAACTTGAAGTAAACGTTTTACGTTGAACGTTTACTTTCCTGCTATCCCATCGATGCTCGCTTTGCCTGGTCCACACAGCAGGATCACTACAAAACCCACGATAAATAAACTTCCGTGTTCGCCATCACCAAAAATTTTTCCATCATGCGCTTTAAATACAGCAACCGAAGTTGAGATGATCAACGGAATAACTGTAAGACGTGTGAACAAGCCCATAATAAGAAATGCAGCACAGAAAAATTCGGAGAAAACTACAAGTCCCAATGATATTGATGGACCCAAACCGAGAAAGTCCAGGAAGCCTTTCTTATAAGTTGCGAACTGTTTAAGTTTGTCATAACCATGAGGAATCATCAATGTGCCTAAACCTATACGTAAGATAAACAAGCTAAGGTTAAAGGCTCAGTCAGTATAGTCGACGCTCATTAGTTTTTTCATTCTGGAAAATTTTTCGACGACAAATGTAAAAACTAAAAACGATCTTATTTAACAAAAGATTATTCACATCCATTGAGCGAAGCGACTAGCTTGCCGTCTATTTATCCACAGCGAAGCAGGAACAATTTTTGAAGATGGCCTTAGTCGTAATTTCGGCGTTGGTTTTAACAGAATACTATCATTTTTATTGAAATACGATCAGTTCCGCTTTCGTTACACAGCCAACATGGTACACACATGAAAAGAACGGTTTCAGTTTTAATACTATTTGTTTCACTGGCGGTATCCGCACAGGAAACCAGAATATATACAGATCCCCAGCAAAAGTTCTGGGAAGCCAAAGAATTTTTTCAGAAAGAACAGTACAGTCTTGCCTACCCGATGTTTAAAGAACTGCAACAGGAACTGCAGACTAAGGACCAGGCGGGAGAGCGCGCTGTGACCGCCGAAATTGAGTTCTATACAATCGCCTGTGGATTGAGGCAGAATGAAGCGACGGCGGCTGATGCTGCCCGTTCATTTATTGCAAGTGATAAAAATGATGCACTTAGTCAGAAAATGTCTTTTCATCTTGGTGAGTATTATTTCAGACATAATGATCTGAAGAATGCGGAAATTTTTTATGAGATGACGGATATCAGTCAGCTCAGCAACAGGGAAATCACTGACATGAAATTTCATCAGGGTTATGCCTATTTCACGCAGAAACAATTTGCCAAAGCAAAGCCTTTGTTCAACAGCATCCGGAAATTAAATGACTACCCGGGACAGGACGATGCGAGTTATTATTATGGATTCATTTCATATTACGATAAAAGTTTCAGTGAGGCGATGGATGCTTTCCGGTCAGTGGAAAAGCATCCGCAGTATGGAAAAGTGGTTCCTTTTTATATAATGAATATCCTTTATTTCCAGGGGCAGAAAGAAAAGGCTATGCAATATGCTGAAGCCAATCTCAGACAGCCTTCATCAATGTATGAAACAGAAATGCAGCTGATGCTTGGGCATGTTTATTTTGAAAAGAAAGAATTTGCCAAAGCATTGCCTTATCTCGAAGGCTTGAAAAAAGCTGGTCTCAAACTTAATCGCGAAACTATCTATGAATTGAGCTACAGTTATTACGAATCAAAACAATATACAAAAGCCGTTGAAGGATTTAAACAACTGACAGAGGGAAAAGATTCTCTCAGCCAGAGTGCAATGTATTTACTTGGTGACGCCTACCTTAAACTCGATCAGAAAGCCAATGCAAGAAATGCTTTTGCTTATTGTGCATCCAACAGTTCCAACGCGGTTCAGAAAGAAATATCTTCTTTTAATTATGCAAAGCTTTCTTATGAACTCGGGTTCCAGGATATCGCCATCAACGAATTCAAACAGTTTGTTACAAAGTATCCGAATTCACAATACCAGAAGGAAGCACGTGAACTGATGGTTGGGATGCTGGCGAATACAAATAATTACAGGGAGGCTCTTGATCTGCTGGATAATATCAAACAACCTTCTGACGCTGCAAAAAAGTTATATTCAAAAGTGGCATTTGGCCGTGCAATGGAGCTGATTGAAGATCAGAATCTCCGTGGAGCTGAAACCCTGCTTGACAAAGTAATCAAAGATCCCAATGCAGGAAGTATGGCTTCGCCGGCCAGTTTCTGGAAAGGAGAAATCGCTTATCGTCTTGGAAAGACAGACGAGTCCATCAAATATCTGCATAGCTATCT
>JAATGW010000692.1 GCA_015654495.1 Chitinophagales bacterium | reverse complement strand
TAATTTCTGACTTAAATCTCATCCAGCAATTGCTTTAACTCCCGGTCTTCTTCTTCAGTTAAGTCAAATACGGTTTTGCCTTCGGCATTGGGAATGGTTTTATCACCCTTTGCTTCAATAAGTAATTTCACCGATTCGAGATGATCCTGCAGATCATTTTTGTCACCTTTTTTTAGTCCATGCACGGCCCAGAAAAGGGGAGTGGATTTAAAATCAATACATGTCTTATTAATTTCTGCGCCTTCTTCAATAAGTCTTTTCACAAGTTTATTTCTTCCGCACCAGGCTGCCCAGTGCAGGGCTGTACCGCCGTGCGTACCTGCGTGATGGATATCCGCTCCATTATCAATGTAAAAAAATGCAAGCCCGTCTGCATGAAGACTTGCGGCTGCGATCAATGGTGTATCCTTCTTCTCAATCTGTTCATTGCCGTTGATCTTAGCGCCATGTTTCAAAAATATTTTTGCTAACTCAATCGCCTCAACTTCATTTAATTTACCTGTGAAAACGGCATCAGAGATTCTGTGAAGCGGATGTGCTTTTGTAGTATTTTGTTCGTCGTAAGGAATTCCCTCGTTGGCTAATTCCGGGTTTTCTGTAAGCGCCTGTTCAATGCCTTTAAAATCTTTATTATCGATAAGGGTCCTGATAAGTATGTCTGGTATATTTCTGATGGAGTCCATAACGATTGTCTTGTCTTTTAAAGCTAAGCAATTTTATTTTGGTGACAGCTGCCGGGGCGGAACAAAACCTGTAGAGATCTGTCTTACATATTCCGACAGGATAATAGTTAACTAGTTGCCCTTGACACCCAGTCGGGTGAATTGTTTATACCCTGGCGCAGAAGCAAATTCAATTGCGCCGCATGATGCTGAACATGGCGCATATTATAAAGTAGCAATTCCAGAAAAGGATAATTCCTGGTATGGGGATTGCCGGGTTCCTCTATCCATCTTTCCTGCAATTTTTCTTCCGTCAGTCCTGTGATGATGGTATGACATTTCTCGCGACAGAACTGCAGATATTCCAGCAATTCATTCCTGCTGTAGGCTTTTTCCGGAATAATATCATCAATCGCATCTTTATCAATGTCCGATTCTGACTCTCCAATATAAAATGGCAACGCAGATTTAAAATGATCCGGGGGAATAGTCAGGTAGTAATCCAGGAAAAACAAAGTATGATACGACATATAGAACAGCTTCTTATTCGAACGCCAGTATTCGTTCGGACAAAAAAGAATAGCATTTTTCAGCATATCGATACTTGCACCAAACTGTGTCCAGAGGGCTTCTTTTAAAGCATCAATCATAAGAATAAAAATTTACCATCACGTATTTGTAAATTATTTTCGCGTCCTTCTTTCAGGATACTTACTGGGCCCTTAATAATTCCCTCAGGAAAACAATCCCGGCCAGGGTGTAAACAGAATTTCCGAAATTATTTATTTAATCAGCATCAGCGAGCACATTGTTTCAATCCCATCAAACAAATTCCCGATCCGGATATTTTCATTTTCTGCATGCTGGTTATTATCATGATTGGCTATCGGAACCGTTATGGTTTTTGCTTTCAGGTGCTTTTCGAAAAGAAATAATGGCAGGGTGCCGCCCATGGTTGGTTGCAGAACAAGTTGATCGGAAGTAGTCTTTTTTATAGCTGCAGTCACTTTTTGTATTATTGGCAGGTCCATCGATGTTCTTTGTGCATTCACCCCTTCATCACCTGCAATTACTTTAATGATCTTACCGTATTTTTCTCTTTCCTGATCGGTAGGCTCATGATCGGTTACATAATAACCCTGGGCTTTTATATGGTCAACTAATTTTTGCTGCTGCCGCTTCCAGTCGTTTCCCAGAACCAATCTTAAATCTATTACGGCGGTTGCATAAGTGGGAATCTGATTAGAAGCCATCTTACCAACATTGCCGCTTTGCATGCCATTTATGTTTAAAGAAGGTTGATTTATTGCTTCGCTCAATGTCATTCCTGTAGTTTCAACAGCGCTGATCCCAAGTTCATTTTTCATTTGTTCGTCTACTGATGGAACTTCAGCCAATGCTTTTTGTTCAGTTGGAGAAAGTGGAATTACGTCGTCATAAAATCCTTTCACGGTTACTCTGCCGTTTTCATCTTTCATAGATGCCAGGAGTTTTGCCATCATCATTGCAGGATTTGGCGCCCAGTTGCCGTAGTGACCGCTATGCAATGGCCGTTTTGATGCGTATATGGTGAGATCGAGATGAGCGTCACCGCGAACACCAAAAGCGATTTGTTTTTTTCCTGTTTGATGAACAGGTCCGTCGCAGATAATCCAAAGATCTGATTGAAGCAGGCCCTTGTATTTTTCGAGAATTTCACCGAGATGTGGGGAACCGGCTTCTTCTTCTCCTTCAAAGAAAAATTTAAGATTACAACCAGGTTTCAAACCCGTCTTAATAATTGCATCATAAGCATTCAGGATAGCATATACTCCTCCCTTGTCATCCGAAGCACCACGCGCGTATATTCTCCAATCCCGTTTATAATTGTTATCTGAAGGAAAGGGAATATTTGTTCCGGCATTAAACAAAGCGTTTGTAAATAACTTCGGTTGAAACGGACTTAGTTCTTTTGCCCATTGTGCGGGATTTACTGGCTGCCCATCGTAATGCGCATAAAAAATCAGGGTTTGTTTTGCACCTGGAACCAGCACTTCTCCATATACCGCAGGTGCTGCGCCTCCAGTAGAGGGATTTAAGAGCTGTACTTTTTTAATACCCCGATTATTCATGATCGCCATAATGAACTCAGCATTTTTTTGGAGTCCTGTGGGATCTGCGGCAATATTCGGAATGGAAAGAAATTCTGCAAATTCACGGATAATAATACCGGCATTTGCATTATTGTATTTTCTGATTGTAAGAATTTCTGCAGATTGTGCCGACGCCTGTTGACTCAGCGAAATCATAAAAAATAGATAGTACAGTTTAACCATGGTAGCTTAAAATAATTCTGATAAGATAGTTTTTGAAGCAGCAATTATTTATGCTGCCCAGGAATATATAGTCTAAAATATTTCCGGTCAGATTCTTTTGAATAACTGTCCCACATTTTCACTTTGAAGGAACCGGTTTATTTTCTGAATGGCTGACAACTTTGTATAACATTGCAAAGTTTACAATTGCCAGCAGGAACATAGGAATTCGCCGGTATATCATATCGGTCGAAATAAGTTTTTCAAGGAGTACTGATGAAAATCCTATATCCAGTTCCACCTGTATCGGGATTTGAACAGATATAGTTGAAACGAGTACAATCAGATTTAAAATAAACGCCAGCCAGACAAGCCCCGTTGGTATGTTTGCCGGCCTGAACCAGAATAACAGGATTTGCGGGATAAATGAAAAGAAAAAAAAGATAACAAATAACGGAATAATGAGTGCGCTATCGGCCTGGTGAAATCTGGCGAATTCTTTTTCACCTACCCAGCGCCATGTACGGTATCCGACCAATGAGTTCACAATTCCGCCGCCAAGCACATAAAAAGCAAGCAGGATATAAACAGAAAATACAATGGTGGAAATGCGGTTGCTCATTCTCATTTGATTGTTTTTAAACAATTGTTTTTTCGATAGAAAAGCTTTCAATCCGGTATATGGCGAAGACGATAAATTCCGTTGAGATCTTTCAGTAGGGGAAATTCTTATATACTTTTCCTTCCGGAATGCAGAACATTTGCAATTGTACTGATTTTAATTCAAATTCATAATTCCGGTATTCAGGCGCAGAGTTCACTTTTTTATGCCTGCAATCAATTTCCGTTTATTTCAGTTTTCTTGTTGCATAATCTACAATCCAGCGAGTATGTTCATTGCCCGTCTTTTTCCAGTTTTTAATTAATTCAAAAGTTGGTTTCGGATTAACCTTAATATAGTCGGTAAGATTATTAGCAACAGACTTTTTTACAAATTTGATTTCTTCCGTTTTCAGAATTTCTAAAATACCAAACACCGGTTTCGGATTTTCAATAAACAGATCAAGTTTTGCCGCCCATGGCAGTTTTGGCCTCAATCCTTCTGAAGCAAGCCGGCGCAAATGGAAGTTATCCGACTTAGCCCATGACTTCATTTGTTTGAGTGTCTGTTTTGGAAAGTTTCTGATATACGGCCTGATCGCGTACTCTCCGGTATTTCTTTTTGTCAGTTCTTCAATGGCTTTGATTGATATTTCGAAATGTTCAAGTCCAAATTTTTCAAAGTATTTTCCCACAGGCATCAGCCAGTAATATGCTTTAAACATCCCGGTTTCATGGGGGTTTTCTTCGCCCATTACTTTTGTGAGAATAGCAGTTGATATCCTGTAGTCAACCGGCAGACAAAGTTTTAAACAATCAGCAATCAATTCTACCCGCTCTGTTAAAGATTTATCTGAATAATTTTTTCCAACAGAATCGATAAATTTCTCCTGGTTAAATTCTTTGCTTACCCGGCAAATTTTATCTGCCAGGATCTTTGCCAGGTTAGTACCAAAGAATTCTGTTGGCCGCGTAATTTCTTCTTCCATTCATTCAATTTTTTTCTGTCGGTCTCTCCGGCAAAAAATCTTAAAGTTCCGGACCACTGCTATGGTTTTTTCTGCTGTTCCAGTTGCGAGATTGCTTTTTCAATTCTGCGGGTCCTGGTCTCAGGTGTTTTAGCCTGTTCAATTGAGATCGTAAAATGTTTTTTATTACTGTTGGAAAGTGTTTCAAAAAACTTTTTGGCAACAGAATTTTTTGCCAATGCTTTTTTGAAGTCGGCAGGGACTTCTACCACGCGCACACTTGTATCCGGTTCAAGTTCCACTTCAATAGTATCGCC
>JAATGW010000563.1 GCA_015654495.1 Chitinophagales bacterium | reverse complement strand
TTCTCTGTACAAGAAAACAGCTCTCAATCTTTTAATTGCAGGAGTTGCCATTTTTTGCCTGGTTTTACTAAATATTCAGGATATCTCAAGGTTCCTCGGCCCGAGTTATGCGCCGCTAACCATGCTGGTATTGATTTGTGGCTTTGCAAAACTTATTGATTTGGGGGCTGGGTTAAATACCCAGATTTTATTATTATCAAAATACTGGAAACTGGATTTTATAACGACAATTCTGCTGGTGATTCTTTCTATTCCCCTGAACTATTGGCTGACGCGCAGGTATAATGTAATGGGACCTGCGTGGGGGAACTTAATAGCACTGTCTACATTTAATATTATCCGTTTGATATTCATCTGGAAGCTATTTAAGCTTCAACCCTTTTCTTTAAACAATCTTAAAGCCCTGGGAATTGGGCTAATTTCTTTTCTGGTTATTTATTCTATTCCTTCAGCCGGAAATCTATATCTGAATATTCTGATCCGGAGTATTTCATTTCTTCTTGTATTTGGTTTTTCCATTGTAGTCTTTAAAGCCTCGGAAGATATCAATGGCCTGGTAAGAATTGTGAGATCGAAATTTAACTGGTGACAAATTAAAAGCCAAACTTCAGGTCTTACGAAAGCATCCATTTAAATTGTATATTGCTCCCTTAACCAATTCTGCTGCATGGAATTAAAGTGGATAAGCCTTGGTCGGGGGATACTGGGTATGATCTTCCTGCTGGGGCTATGCTTTTTATTCAGCAACAACCGCAAAGCGATTAACTGGAAACTGGTCGGGATTGGAATAGTCGCACAGATCGCATTTGCAGTAGGCGTTCTCTCCGGCGGTAAATACAATATCTTCCGCATAATCATCCAGTGGGTCTCCGAGAAATTTGTAGATATCATCAACCTGAGTCACAAAGGCATTGAATTTCTTTTCGGAAAACTGGCTGACCCTTCAGGAAGCTGGGCCTATGTTTTCGGAATCCAGGTTCTTCCAAATATCATTTTTTTTGCTGCCCTGTCGGCCCTGCTTTATTACCTGGGATTACTGCAGAAGGTGGTTTATTTTTTCGCATGGCTGCTGAGCAAACTGCGGGTATCCGGTGCTGAAAGCGTTTCTACTGCTGCCAATATTTTTCTTGGTCAAACGGAAGCTCCGCTGATGATCCGTCCTTTTCTGGACAAAATGAACCGAAGCGAAATTCTCTGCATCATGATCGGCGGTATGGCTAATACAGCCGGGAGTGTACTTGCTGCCTATGTAGGTTTTCTGGGCGGAACTGATGTTGTGCAGCAAAAATTTTTCGCACTTCATCTGCTGAGCCAGTCGATCATGAGTGCCCCTGCAGCAATTGTCTGTTCCAAAATACTATTCCCGCAAACGGAAGAAATCGATAAAACCATCCGGATCAACAAAGATAAATTAGGTGACAATGCACTCGATGCGATCTCAATCGGCACCACCGACGGATTGAAACTGGCAGTAAATGTAGGTGCAATGCTGATCGTATTTACTTCGCTGATGTATGTCCTGAACTGGATTCTGGGCTCGATCGGCTACCATACAGGTCTTAACGATGTTGTCAAAAGAGTCAGTTCCGGCCGCTACGACTCCCTCTCCTTCCAGATGTTACTTGGCTATCTTTTCTCGCCAGTTGCCTGGATGATTGGGGTAGATGGCAAAGAAATGGTGCAGGTCGGCCAGCTTTTGGGTGAGAAAACGATTATAAACGAATTTCAGGCCTACCTGTCTTTCGGTTCAATGAAAGCCAGCGGAATGATCTCCGACCCCAAATCGATCCTTATCACTACCTATGCGCTATGTGGTTTTGCCAATTTTGCCTCCATAGGGATACAGATCGGGGGAATCAGTCAGCTCGCCCCTAATCAAAGGAAAAACCTCACCGAACTAGGAATGAAAGCCTTACTGGGCGGTACTATCGCCTGCCTTATGTGCGCCTGTATTGCCGGTGCACTCGGATAATCCCGGTTTAATAACATGAATATCACGGAGAAATCTCAGCATAATGGAGCTTTTATTTTATGCATAAAACAATAAAAACCCTTGAATTGGAGTCTTTATTACCGCTCCGGTCTGGTTGCCGGTAGCAAAATCCAATATGCGGTTTTTCTCCATTTTTTTAATATATGTTTTTTTGTGTTTCTCCGGCTTGTCGCAAACCAAAAGTGACATCAGAATAATCCATGGTTATCGCTCCGGCATTTCTGTTCCTGTTTCCTCACTAAAGATCAGTGCAGAAAATGATGAAGCTGACGATTCAGGTTCAGGAGGAAAAAAAATTACCGGAGAGACCCGGCACGAGTCTGTTTTCAGAAAATACGGAAGCCCGAAAAAAGGGGCAGACCGCATTTTGCAGGCAGACTACTATTCCAAAACTGATGCTTCAGTCAGAAAAAAACAGGGAACAAATGGTACGGAGCGGCAAACAGCTGACGTGTATAACGGGCAAACCCTGCAGAGTTTTAACGGTATCGGATATACGAATGTATCCCCTGCTGACCCTTCACTTGCTGTAGGCCCGGATCATATTATCCAGATGGCTCACGGATTACAGGGATCCGCCGTTTTCCGGATTTATCAGAAAAGTACGGGTGCCCTCCTTGCAAATAAATACATGCAGTCATTGTCTGGTGCTCAATACAAAGGCTATGGCAATTCGATTACCTGGTATGATCAGCTGGAAGACCGGTTTGTAATGACTGAATTCGGTGATTCATCCACACTGGGCAACAATATTAATACACTGATTATTGCCGTTTCGCAAACGCCTGACCCCATGGGTAAATGGTATATCTACTCATTTTCTGATATCAATTTTTATCCTGATTTTCCGAAGTATGGAAACTGGCACGACGCGTGGTATGGCGTTACCCGCGATTTCACGGGCGGATATATAGGTTCTTCTCTTTGGGCATTTAATAAACAACAAATGATCCGGGGTGAGAATAGTGTTGATGTACAACGTGTACGGATAGCCGATCCAGACAATAAATTTTATTCAACTGCTCCTGTATCTCTGATAGGCCAGGAACCTGCTCCTGCAGGTACGCCCGGGCTTTTTATGTACTTCAGCGACGATGACTTCAGCTCTGATCCCAATGATACCGACAGTGTCGGCCTCATCGGATTTCATGTTGATTTCAATGATCCGTCGAAAACCTTTTTATCGGTTGAAACCAGTCAGTCAGTGTCTCCCTTTAAATCAGATATCTGTACAGGAAGAAACTGTGCAACTTCGCCTGACGCTGAGGGTTATGATGTGCAGAGTACCCAGATCATGAACCGGCCTTATTACAGGAATTTTGGTACCTACCAATCACTTGTTGCAACGCATACAATAGATGTTACCGGCAATGCACTCGCAGGTTTACGCTGGTATGAGCTGAGGCGGAATTTTCCCGGGTGGTCAGTTTTTCAGCAGGGAAGTTTTTCACCCCAATCTGAACAGCAATGTGCCGAAACAGCTCCTATTCATCGCTTCATGGGTGCAATCAGCATCAACAGTGAAGGCCAGATAGCCATGGGTTTCTCCTCGAGCAGCAGTAAACGTTATGCGTCACTGGGTTTTACAGGAAGAAACAGTGCCGACCCGCTTGGCAGAATGAGTTACCTCGAATCAGATGTTGTAGTTGGTACGGGCTATGGAAGCTTCGGCAACCGGTGGGGCGATTATAATGAAATTGTTCCGGATATCTCCAATGATTCAATCTTCTGGTTCACGGGTATGTTTGGCTCCGGCCCGGTGTCATGGAGGACAAGAATATTTTCATTCAAACTGGTTCCTAAACCCTTACTGGACGCAGGACTCATGTCAATTGAGTATCCCAATACATGCGAAAGTTTTTGTTCGCAGCTGGTTATACCGAGAGTGAGGATTCGTAATATGGGAACCAGGCTGATCAGCTCCGCAAAAGTGAATATCCAGGTAAATAATGAAGAGGTTACAACAATCAACTGGAACGGACAGCTGGACATAGCGGAAGAAATGATACTAACGCTCCCCGCTGACTCTCTGCCCATCGGAAGGCCTTCACTTAAAATATTTCTTACGGATATTAATGGCATTTCTGATGGTCATCCTGAAAACGACTCCGCAAAAATCAGCGTTACTGTCGGGCATTCGGCAGCACTTCCTTTAGAACAGGGATTTGAAGTAAGCGTTCCGCCTTCCGGCTGGACTCAGAAAACAACCGGGACAAAGAATCTTAAATGGATAAAATATGTCAATGCCAGTCATGGCGGAAAAGCATCGATCCGTTTTGATAATTTCAATACGGATGAAAAGGGTAAATATGGCGAACTGAGAACTCCCCTGCTTGATATCAGCAATAGCGATTCAATTGATTTGAATTTCTGGCTTGCAGCAGCAGCCTTTAATCAGGCCAATGTCGACAGCCTTGAAATTCTGGTTTCAGCAGATTGTGGTGTAAATTTTCAGTCAGTCTGGAAAAAATGGGGATTTGATCTCGCAACCCATGAAGGATATCTTTTAAACGATTTTATTCCGACCACAGATGAATGGAAGAAGGTGAGCGTGAATCTCAGCGCCTTTGCAGGCAGCGATAAAATTATCATCGCTTTCAGAGCTACAAATAACTTTGGTAATAATATTTACATTGATGACATTGGATTGACCAAAACCATATTCAGGTTTAACGATGTGCAGATAACGGCAATTGATCAACCTGAATCCATAGGATGTTCTTTGCGCATCAATCCTTCGGTCAGTTTTGTAAATATGGGAAGAGATACTCTTCGTTCCTTACTTGTGCATTATACTGTTGGCGGAAATGTATATGACAGTTTGTGGACCGGAAAGCTCGCACGCCTGGAATCGGCCAAAATCGAACTTAATCCATTGAATGCAGGATTTGGTCCAAAGAATTTCACAGCTTATCTCACAAACCCGAATGGTTTTACTGATGAATATCCTTTCAATGATACGTTGGTTAAGCCTTTCACGGTGATAAGTATGCAGGACTTACCATTAAATGAGAATTTTGAAAATGGAAATTTCCCGGGTGACCGTTGGGATCTGATGAATGAGGGAATTACAACGGGATGGGAAAAAACCAGCCTTGCTGCAGCTTCCGGATCTAATTCAGTACGGGTTAAAAATTTCGGTTATCCATTATCGATAGGAATGGCAGACTTGATATCACCGTTATTGACATATAAGGATGCTGATAGCGTAATCATCAAATTCAGGCTGGCTGCTGCTGTGCTTAGCTATCCCGGCAGTACACAGGTACCAATGGATACGTTGGAAGTATTGGTTACCACTGATTGCGGAAAAACATTTTCTTCCGTATATAAAAAATGGGGTGCAGATTTACAAACAACAGGCGATGTAAATCTGCCGGTGTTAACAGATTTTATTCCTGCATCGGATCAATGGCGCAGCGAAAAGATCAGCCTTGGAAGTTTATTAGGACCCGCAAATAATTTTCTCATTGTATTTCGGGTGAGCTCGAATGGCGAAAACAATATTTATCTGGATGACATTGATATTGCAACCAAAAAAATATCAGCTCTGCAGGGCAGGAATTACCGTATCAGCCCAAATCCGTTTACAAACGAATTCTATATAAGCTTTCTTAAACAGGACGAAATTCCGCAGGCTGTTGAATTGCTGAATAGTTCCGGCCAGAGATTGTATTTCAGAACAGTCGCTCCGGGGACATCGCAGATCAGTATAAATACATCAGCTTTCCCGGCAGGTATTTATCATGTTAAATTGATATACCGGGATAAAATAAAAACGGAGAAGGTGCTGAGGATCCGCTAAATTCTATTCACTACTTTGAACTTTCAACATTAATCCCTGAACTTTAAACTTCCCGAATGTCTTAATTTTGCTGAAAATCCTGAGGTAAATGAACAGATCAGCCCTTGAAGCATTAATTAATGATTCTGCAATTTCGGACGAACTTAAACTGATTGGTGAAAAAGTGCTGGCAGGAACACGCATTTCTGATGAAGACGCCCTTGTTCTGTTCGAATCGTCTCCCCTCTCCTATACCGGTGCACTTGCAAATTATATCCGTGAACAGAAGCACGGATTAAAAACATATTTCAACAGAAATTTTCATATTGAGCCGACGAATGTTTGCGTCTTTTCCTGCGCTTTCTGCTCTTATAGCAGGCTCTACGCCAAAAGAGAAGAAGGCTGGGAACTATCAATGGACCAGATGATGGACCTGGTAAAAGCTTATGACGGGAAACCTATTACAGAAGTGCATATTGTTGGTGGCGTGCATCCAAAAATGGATATCCGTTTTTTTGCTTCTCTGCTTCAGTCAATCAAAGCGCACCGGCCTGATTTGCATATTAAGGGCTTTACAGCTGTAGAGCTCGATTATATGTTCAGGAAAGCAAAACTGAGCAGGCAGGAAGGATTACAATTGCTCAAAGATGCGGGCCTTGATTCCATCCCGGGCGGAGGCGCTGAAATATTTGATCCTGAAATCAGAAAACAGATCTGTGCAGACAAGGTTGACGCAGCAGGATGGCTCGACATACATGCAACTGCGCATCGTTTGGGTATGCATAGTAATGCCACGCTTTTGTTTGGACATATTGAAAGTTATAGTCATCGCGTAGACCATATGCGGAGGCTGCGTGAGTTGCAGGATGAAACCGGTGGATACAACACTTTTATTCCTTTGAAATTCAGGAACCAGGACAATGATATGAGTGATGTAAAGGAATCAACTATTATTGAGGATATGAAGATGTATGCAGTATCGCGGATCTATCTCGATAATTTCCCACACATGAAAGCCTATTGGCCGATGTTAGGTCGCCAGAATGCACAACTGACATTATCCTTTGGTGTAAATGATATGGATGGAACCATTGACGATTCTACACGCATATACAGCATGGCAGGTAGTGAGGAAAAGAATCCCGCAATGTCAACAAATGAGCTCGTTAACCTGATTCGTCAGTCAGGAAAAATTGCCGTGGAAAGAGATACACTTTATAACGAGATCCACGTATTTGACAGTCCGGCTGCTGATGAACTTTGGGCGAAAAACTAAGTTCAGCACTCGCGTAGTCCCAAAGGAATATGCAGCGCAAGACCCCCATCGGAAGTTTCTTTGTACTTCATATTCATGTCCATTGCTGTTTCCCACATGGTTTTGATAACAGTATCCAGTGAAACTTTTGCGTAATCAGGAGAACTTTGCAAAGCAAGCTGGGCTGCAGTGATCGCCTTAACAGCACCCATAGTATTTCTTTCTATACAGGGAACCTGCACGAGGCCACCGATCGGATCGCAGGTGAGTCCCAGATGATGCTCCATAGCAATCTCCGCAGCCATGATTACCTGCCTCTGTGAACCACCCAGACATTCCGTTAGAGCAGCTGCGGACATAGCGGAAGACACTCCAATCTCGGCCTGACAGCCACCCATAGCCGCAGAAATGGTTGCACCTTTCTTGAAAATACTGCCGATTTCAGCAGCTGTTAATAAAAACTGCATGATCTTATCCGGATGATGTCCGTCGCAGAAACAAATAAAATATTGCAGAACTGCGGGGATTACACCTGCTGCCCCAGTGGTAGGTGCCGTAACTACGCTCCCGAAAGAAGCATTCTCTTCATTCACAGCAAGCGCAAAACAACTCACCCAGTCGATAGTATACCTGAAATCATTTCCACCCTGGCGGATGCTGGCAATCCAGGTACTATAATCATCATATCGCCGCCCTTTGAGGAGTCTCTTGTTAAGATCTGAAGCCCTGCGCTTCACAAATAATCCACCCGGTAGAACGCCTGGCGTGTGACATCCCCGGTATATACAGGATTTCATCGTTTCCCAGATATCATGTAAACCCTTTCGCGTTTGTTTTTCGTCGCGCCATGCAGTTTCATTTTCCAGAACAATTTCGCTTACGCTCATCCCGGTCTTCATACACCAGTGCAGCAGGTCACCTGCATTGTCCACCGGAAATGGTAGCAGCACTTCATTATTCTGGTCTGCATGTGATCCTTCCTGTTCCACAAATCCACCGCCTACAGAATAATAGGTTGCTGCAATTGCATCTCCATCAATTGTGTTTGCAAGAAAAGTGAGTGCATTCGGGTGATAAGGAAGCGATTCTGAAAAAAGAAATTCAATGTTTTCGACCGGATCAAAATGAATTTCTGTTTTTCCGGAAAGAAGAATTTTTTTGGTCTGAAAGATCTTCCCGATACTGATACTGATCCCTTCCACATCACAT
>JAATGW010000723.1 GCA_015654495.1 Chitinophagales bacterium | reverse complement strand
CACCTCCCCTATAGGCAAGTTCCACGGCTTTATCACCTTTTGCTGCGCGGAGAACGTCTTCATCAATATAATTTGTACTTACATCATCCAGGTAATCTGTAAAGGTTTTCCGGAGAATAATCTCCCAACCAAGGCTTACATTATCAGTAACTCTGAATTTGATACCCGCTCCGAAAGGAAGCACAAACTGATTCAGGCTATATGGCTTACGATCAGGGTATTGTGAAAGCCCCTGTCCCTCAGTGCTTAAACCTTTCAGAAAATATTTTGCTCCCAGCGTATCGAATGTATAAGGATCGTAGTGAAAAACACCAATACCTGCGGTCACATATGGATTAATTCGGGCCTCCCTGGTATTAAAAAAATGATATTGCCCCATGACTGATAGCTCTGCAAGCTTTGTGGTGAAATTCAGGTTCCTGGCAATCAGATAAACGTCTGAATTATCCTTATCGTCGGCACCAAGCCTCGTAAAAGAGAGCATCGCCCGTGCTGAAATGTGGTCAGTAATGGCATAGCTCATCCCAAATGCAAACACTGCATGAGAGCCATGAAATGTGTATCTGGAGTCTTTTATATCTCCCTGGTAATTTGACACACCTCCCATCAGTTCAACACTTAGCCGTTGGGCCTTTGAGCCAAGGAACGAAAATAGAGCAATGAAAATCAGTAATTTTTTCACGGTCTGTTTTTTTTGAGAACGGATTAAAATACTTATTAAGTATTAATGGAAATGTTAAGATATAAGAATCGCGGTATTTCAGGCGTCAAAAATCCTGCCTTCAGGTAGAGGATTAAGCAAAAACTTATGCACCGGGTGTGCATTACTGTGGTACGCTGCAAATATAAACGTCAGGACCGGGATTTACAATCTGTATTTCAACAACCTCATAAAAAACTATACAATAGCACCTTATACAACCCGGATCCGGCTTACAGAATAATTTTTATCTGAGTTCTGTAGCATCTAAATCAAAAAACAAATAGTTTTATTAAGTATCAACGATTAATAATCTAAAAATAGTCAACATGAAAAAGTATGCTGCTGAATTTTTTGGCACATTCTGGCTTGTTTTCGGTGGTTGCGGCAGCGCGCTCTTCTCAGCCGCCATCCCACCTCTTGGCATAGGATATATAGGAGTATCATTTGCGTTCGGCCTAACTGTTCTTACAATGGTTTATTCGGTCGGCCATATTTCCGGCGGACATTTTAACCCCGCTGTTTCAATCGGACTTTTTGCCGGTGGAAGATTTCCAGGCAAAGAACTGCTTCCCTATATCATTAGTCAACTGCTCGGTGCAATTGCAGCTGCAGCCGTTTTGTACCTGATCGTTACCGGCAATGTTGAACCATATGTTTTTGACGGTACTAAACCAGGTTCTTTTGCAGCCAATGGATACGGCAGTCTTTCGCCACATGGATATGACCTCAAGGCAGCTTTTATCGCGGAATTTTTGCTTACTGCATTTTTTCTCATTATTATAATGGGTTCAACAGATGCAAGCGCTAACTCAAAATTTGCGGGGCTGTCTATTGGATTTGCCCTGGTACTCATTCACCTGATCTGCATACCAATCACAAATACTTCGGTTAACCCTGCGCGTTCAACATCGCAGGCGATCTTTGTTGGGGGAGGTTTTCTTTCCCAACTCTGGCTATTTTGGGTCGCTCCGATTGCCGGTGGGTTTTTCGGTGGATTTGTTTATAAGAAATTGTTTCAGAAAATGCCCGAGAAGTATTGAGGTTTTGAAGGGTTGTATTTTAATTGGCCGAAGATATAAAATATAAGGAATGGCAATTGATTTCGAACTCCGGATTTTGAACTTCAAATGGCAGCCCTTTCGTAGATTAATTGCTTGTCTTTATCAACAAAAGGCTTTGTACATTTAGAAAGGCAAGTTGCAATTCCAGATCGTGTTTTGTACTAAACATCATTGAACCATCTAAACAAAATAAGCCCTATTGGAATTGAATTGCCAACAATTTTTCAATTGCAATATTCATAAATTCAGGGGCAGTAGATAGTACGCATATGAGGGGTGGTTTCGGCAGTTTAAATTCAGATTTTTTAAACGGAAATTTATTTTTTCTTAGTGAAGAACAGGTGAGCACCATGAATTTTATTCTT
>JAATGW010000555.1 GCA_015654495.1 Chitinophagales bacterium | reverse complement strand
TTGAATGTTGTAAAACCAAGATTAAACTGGTTCCATGGTTTTTTATCTTTTTTTTTCCCTGCAATTGAATCCGGTGTCACCAACATTTCGCCTTCTGTTCCATCTGGTACAACCTTCAGGCTATCCTGCGCAGTCGTTAATATCGGTGAGCAGCAGACGAATACTGATAGAAAAAAGACGGGAAACAGATTCTTCATGGCAAGTCTGATTTCACTCAATCGTTCTTTTTGTATAGTGTCTGTGAGAAGTTGTACTTGAATGAAAACTGAACCTTCATGATATCTGTTTTCCAGCCATCTTTATAATTTTGCCTGTCGCCCCATTGCAATTCAACGCCCATCATTGCATTTTTTACGGGATAAAACATCAGATTGGCAATGGCATATTGTCCTTTTTTGAATGCATTGTCTTCCTGTCCGTCTGAATTATCAATATCAATCATGGAATAGCCAATCGCTGTACTTACTTTATCATTCCAGTTGTGATCGATAAACGCAGTCAATCCAAATAACGGAAGCGCAACACCTTCTATCGGGCGTACAGTGTTGCCCGGATTGGTTTTGATCGCAACATCTACGGGAGCATCGTTCATGTAGTTCTGAACGCCCTGACCGTATAAAGCGGCACCGCGGAAAACTGTTTTCTGACCGATTTTCAGATTTGTACTCAGGTTCAAACCCCAGCCCAACGCATCACCTGAAAGATCAAAGGGATCGGTTGTGTTCTGATCTTCCCACTTCATATATCGTAAAATTCCAGCCAGTTCCACATAGCCAAATTTTCCGGCCCTGCGGTATTCTGCTGATAAATCCGGAACTGGAAAACGGCTTTTTACATTGTTCAGTTCGATACGATCATCATATCTACCCTGGTCTGCACTGGCACCTGGTCTTTCAAGAGCAATTGTCAGGCGGGTATCTCCCTGTATCGGCATATAACGTACCTGAATGTTTCTGAAAAACGCCATTCCCGTTGGCCCCCAGTACTCCACGGTGTTGGGAAATACATCGATGTCCATAAACGGACTCCAGTATTGTCCAACACCAAATTTTCCCAATTCAGCATAAGCATGCCGGAGACGAATGGTTGTCTGACCCGCATCCACTCCGGTACCAAACATTTCAAATTCAAAATGTGTTTTGAGTTCGCCGGCGCCTGTTTGAAAATAATTCTTAAATCCCAGACGTGTCTGTCGCACAGAAAAATAAAAGTTACCATCCGTACCAAACTCATTTTTGAATGAAGGTAATTTTGTTGGCCGCACAACATCAAACCAGTCCGGATGAATCTGATTAAAATTATAACCTGCATCCACCATGATGAATCCATAAATTTCCATTACTTTCTTTTTTTCTTCCTCCTCTTGTGCCTGGATAGAATCTGCCGCCAGAAGTAAAATGAATATTCCGACAGTCATCAATTTTACCGGAGAATAATTTTTCATATTTATGCTGTTAGTAGTTGTAAGTATCGGTTTAGTATTCGTAGTATAACTTTTGAATCTCGTCGAGTTTTCTTTGCTTCAGTAAAGCAAGTGTCAGCAGTATTCTGGATTTTTGCGGGTTGAGATCAGACGATGCCACGAGCCCAAGTTCATCATCATTTACCTCAACATTACGACCTACATTACCCGTAGCTACTCTTGAACTTCTTACCACCACGACACCTTTTTTGCTTGCTCTTACACAGGCATCCAACGCAGCTTTGGTCATATTTCCGTTGCCTACTCCTGCTATTACAATTCCTTTTGCTCCTTTTTCAACTGAAGCATCAACAAGGTCTGCCGACATATCAGCATCAGCATAAATGATATCCACGCGTGGCAGTTTCGTAACATTTTCAACACTGAATTCGCTTTTTCCTCCGAATTTGCTGTAAGGATATCTGTAGTACTCACTAACGCCATAAGCAGTAGTTCCTATCAATCCACGGATAGGAGACATAAAAGTCTGAACTGCTGTTGTACTTACTTTGGTTAAGGTCTGTGCGGAATGAATCCAGTCGTTCATTACCAGCAATACTCCACGGCCTTTTGCATTCGGGTCAGCGGCAACGGCAATGCCATTGTACAGGTTCAGCGGACCATCGGCACTAACGGCTGTGGATGGCCGCATTGAGCCCACGAGTACAACCGGTTTATCTGTTTTGCATACAAGATTGAGGAAATAGGCAGTTTCCTCCATGGTATCTGTGCCATGTGTAATCACAATGCCATCCACAGCATTCCCTGCAGTTAGTTCGGCGATGCGTCTGGCAAGTTTCATCATGATCTCAAATGACATATCCTGGGATCCGACGTTTGAGATCTGTTCGCCTTTTATGTTGGCGAGTTTTAAAACATCCGGTACGGCATTGACCATCGCATCGATGGTAACCTGGCCGGATGTATAGCCGGATTGTACACTTGTACCAGCTGCACCAGCTATAGTTCCCCCGGTAGCCAGAATAACGATATTGGCTTTCTTTTGTCCGAAAGAAAATCCTGCACCAGCGATGAAAACAAAGGCAACCATAATCAGGTGGCGAAGCTTGGAATCTATCTGTTTCATAAAAAATTATTGATAGTTTAAAAAGGTTTTTATTTCTGACCCGTCAGGGTTTTAGGATCAAGCAATTTTTTGATCTGATCCTCTGTCAACAATTTTTTCGCCCTGATGATTTCAAGAATTCCCTTTCCGGTCTGCAGTGCTTCTTTGGCGAGTTCCGTAGTTTTATCGTACCCGAGAACCGGGTTAAGTGCGGTTACAATACCTACACTCTGATCGATGTATTTTTTCAGAATATTCTCATTAGCAGTTATGCCATCGATACAATTTTTTCTGAAGAGAGGTATTGATTTATAAAGTAGGCCCTGGGATTCCATAATGGCGATGGCTTCAACAGGCTCATAGGCATTCAGCTGCAACAAACCTGAATGAGCCGCGAGCGTTACCGTGAGATCGTTGCCGATAACTTTGAAACAGACTTCATTCATCAGCTCAGGCATTACCGGGTTAACCTTGCCAGGCATGATGGAAGATCCTGGCTGCAAAGCGGGAAGATTTATTTCAAAAATTCCGGTTCGCGGACCTGAAGCGAGAAAAATGAGATCGCTGCTGATTTTGGATAATGCGATAGAAAGACTTTTAAGCGCAGATGAATATATCACGAAGGCCTGCTGGCTGCTGGTAGCGGCGATCAGATCTTTACTCATCACGATTGGTTTACCCGTGATCTCTGCCAGCCGCACCGCACATTTTTCCGCATAGCCTGGTGATGCCGTGATACCTGTACCTATTGCTGTTGCCCCCATATTCTGGTCACACAAAAAGGATTCCGTTTTTTTTATCGTAGCTATTTCGGCATCCAGCTGGTTGCCAAATGCATGAAATTCCTGGCCTAAGGTCATTGGAACTGCATCCTGGCCCTCGGTGCGACCCATCTTTAACAGGTTAGCAAACTGATCTCCCTTTTTATGAAAGGACACGGACAGTTCCTGTAGCTCCTTCAGGAGTTTATCGTTGTGGAGCAGTAATGCGATTTTTATTGCCGTTGGATAGGCGTCATTGGTGGACTGACCCATATTCAAATCATCATGCGGCTCAATACTGTGGTAGTCTCCTTTCTTTTTACCCGATAATTCCAATGCAATATTGGCCAGAACTTCATTCGCGTTCATATTCGCTGAAGTGCCCGCACCACCCTGGTATAGATCAACAAGGAACTGATCGTGGTATTTGCCGTCGATTACTGCCTGGCAGGCTTTTTCAATAGCCGCAAGTTTGTCTTTACTCATCCGGCCTACATCAGTGTTTGCCCTTGCAGCCGCAAGTTTAACCATGGCAAATGCACGGACATAGTCCGGGAAGAAAGCGGTTGTCATTCCACTGATCTGAAAATTTTCAAGCGCGCGTGCCGTTTGCACACCGTAAAAGGCGTTACCGGGAATTTGTTTTTCACCCAGCAAATCTTTTTCGGTGCGGGTTCCCTGGGCAGCCACACTTTGAGAAACAAATGCGCTCAGAATTATTACCAGGAATTTACCGGGAGCTGACATCTTTTTTTTCATTGTTTGGTTTTTTGAAAGAAAACAACAGTGCGGCATAAACGAAATTCCGGAGTGATATGGACTGTTTATACGTTTGTCTTCTGCTTTAAAGGTAAATTCGAAATAATCCAAAAGCCGGCATGATGAAGGGCTTTACCGTAAATTTCAGTGGAGCTTAACGGTAAAAAAAGACAAATGGCGGTCTCTGTTTTTGAGCACAGCGATCCTGCGGACTTTTTTTACCTTAAATAGTGTACAGTTTATCCTGTGGGTTTACTATGGAAATTAATATCTGGAGTATAGTAACACAGGGGTAGTTTTGCAGTTCAGGCGATTGATCAGATTCAACGGTAAAACGGTCAGTGGAAAGCAGCTGTATTTTCAGACATCGTGAATTTATTTCTGATCCTAATTCAGTTTCGTTCACTTGAAAATGGTCCGTTGAATTTTCAGAATTTTTTGTCTACTGACAGCCCATAGGAAAAAATCAGATTTTCACTGGATGTAAGGTTGAATTTGTTATAAATCAGGGTGGCATTTATATTGAGCCATTTATTCAGTTTGAAACCAACGCTGCTGTTTGAGCGGATGATATAGTCCTCACTATCTCCAAAAGCATTCTGCAAAAAATGGGAGCCATGGATCGTTATGATTTCTTTAATAACGAAACTATATTTTAACCGCAGGGAGTTCCGCAAAGCTTCATACCGGGTGCGCCCATAGGTGTCTGGTTTTGCAAGACTTGATTTTTCATAGAGTAAACCGTCTGTGAGAGCTATTGCAGCATGTGATTTATCCAGCACATTATATCCAATTCCACCACCCGCCTGTATCCGGTCAAGTACTTTAAGCGAATAACTTGTTTCATATCCCGCCAGGGCCCAGTAGTACCATTTATGGTGTTTTTTGAATAGATCAATATCGGCAACGGATGTAAAATCATTATTTGTCTTATTTGTCGGATTCTCACCATAGATCCAACCCGCAGCCAGATTGAGATTTAATTTGGCGACGCTCATTCCGGCCCTGACCTGGTTATTTGTAATATAGCTTGTACCGGTATTGGTTTTGTTGATATTACCTGTTCCCGTAAAATTAAAATGATAAGTAGCCGTATCCTTTTCCTGGCTATGTGCTTTCAGTTTAATTACAAAAAGAAAAATAGCCAGCCACCAACCTTTCATTTTTTTTGTGCAAAAATAACGGAAATGGGATAACGGAAAGAAACGCCTGATCTGTAACGGAAATGTGTAGGCGAATTGGTAATTGAAAGCACCACGATCTGATAGCTCATGCCCGGTAGTGTAAGGTTTTTCCAGTTATTCATTAAAATAAGACATCAGCACTGGCCAAAGCGATTTCAACTCAAAACCTAATATTCCGGTTTAGTTGAGGCATTGAAATAACGGAATATTCAGGTTCAGAGAAGTGTCAGTACCTCTTACCTCTTACTTCATACTTCATACTTCATACTTCTTACCTCATACTTCTTACCTCATACTTCTTACCTCCTACTTCTTACCTCTTAACTTAAAATGAGCCAACTATCGGAATCGAACCGACGACCCTTTCATTACGAATGAAATGCTCTACCAGCTGAGCTAAGTTGGCATAGAAATAAAGTTAAAAAATAGAAGCTGAGAATGAAAACTGTTTAGTCAGATCTGATTTTCATTTCCCGCCGGCTGTTAAAATGTCACCATTTTTCATGTTTCAGGTGCCAATATCCCTTTTTATAGCTTACATCTTCAATTAGTTCAGACTATAGCAGATTGGTATCCGAATTGATGATTTAACTGTTCCTGATTTACGACAGGCCTGAAAACCCCGGATATTGATTTTGAAATTGGCCTGCCGGCGGTCAACATTTAATAAAATGGAGTACAAAGACTACTATAAAATTCTTGGCGTCGATAAGAAAGCTTCGCAGGACGAGATAAAAAAGGCTTTCCGGAAACTTGCTGTAAAGTATCATCCTGACAAAAATCAGGGTAACCAGGAAGCAGAGAACAAGTTTAAACAGATTAATGAGGCCAATGAAGTTTTGGGGGATCCTGAAAAAAGAAAGCAATATGACCTGCTTGGTGAGAACTGGAACAAATACCAACATGCTGGCGGGCAGCCTGGTTCAAATCCTTTTGGAGGAGAAGGTTTCAACGGATTTGGGAATGGTGGTCAGCAGTTTCACTATGAAGGTGATCTGAACGACTTTTTCGCTAATGCGGGTGGTGCCGGCAGCGGCGGTTCCTCCGGTTTCTCTGATTTCTTTGATGCATTTTTTGGCGGATCAGGTCAGAAAAAGAAAACACGAGGTTCGGGATCTGCTTCGCGGTTGAAGGGTCATGACTTCGAAACCACCATGCAGATCAGTCTTGAAGAAGCAGCCCAGGGAACAAGCCGGCTGATTCAGCTGGAAAATGAGAAACTCAGAATTACAACCAAACCTGGTGCGTACGACGGGCAGGTGTTAAGAATAAAAGGGAAGGGTGCCACCGGAGTTTCAGGCGGCACAAGTGGTGATCTTTTTGTAAAAATCAAAATTGATCCGCATTCCTCATTTATCCGGAAAGGCGATGACCTGTACCGCGAACAGCAGATCGATTTGTATACTGCAATCCTGGGTGGTGAGGCAATTATTGAAACGCTCTCAGGGAAAATAAAAATGAATATCGCACCGGGTACTCAGCCAGGCAAACAGCTTCGGGTGAAAGGTAAGGGAATGCCCGTTTATGGTACTTCTAACTTTGGCGACCTGTATGTAGAATTGAAGATCAGAATACCGGAACAACTGAATGAGGAACAGAAACAACTTTTTGAAAAACTGAAAACAATTTCATAATGGAAACATTTCAGCAGGTAATTTCCGGAGATAAGCCCGTGTTAGTTGATTTTCATGCTGACTGGTGCGGACCCTGTAAAGCGATGAATCCGCTTATTTCAGAAATAGGTAAAGAGGTGCAGGGTAAAGCAAGGGTGATAAAAATTGATATCGATCGCAATCAGGCTGTTTCGCATCAGTTTAATGTGCAGGCGGTACCCACTTTTATGATTTTCAGAAAAGGTGCTGTGCAATGGCGTCATTCGGGAATGATTGATAAGAAACAATTGCAGCAGAAATTGCTTTCATTCGCTTAAGGCCCGGGAATTAAAATTTGAGTTGCCCGGCTCCGTTAACCTTGATGATTCTACCCGGGTAGACTTCTTAATTTTATAATAGACTTACAGAAATGCACCTGTCGAAAATGTGGAACTTTTGAGGATGCGTTTTGCTCAGCCCTGTTCTCCGGCAAATCAGTAGATATCAGCAGCATGGTGCACAAGGAACAGGAATTTATTTCTTCTTGCGTTTACCCGTAAAGCTGCCTTCGCCAAGCGTACCATATATTGATTTACCCTGCATTTTGTTGCCGGAATAGGTACCGATATAACTCACGGTTACATTCCGTATAGTATACCTGAATTCAAAAGAATTTTCTTTTACCTTCCCGATAACAGGGGCTACGCCAAAGTCGCCGGTATAGGTGCCCGTTATACTGTCCATTTCCTGTTTCAGTACAAATTTCGGTTTGCCTTTCCCCTGGTCGGTTTTCACATTAAGTATCCATGTGCCACTGAGCCCGGCCGTTTGCGACTTTGCAGAAAATGCTGTAAAAAGCAGTAATGCCACCAGGGTCTGTCTTATGAAAATAATCGCTCGGTATCTGTTCATGATAATGCTTCCCTATAAAAGTAAAAAAACTCCATTAATATACCCGTCATTCAATTGTTACAATTAACTATTCTCTTGCGGGCCTTAAATTAAAGATTGGCTTAAGTTTTGTATCTGGCGTGTATTCCATTCCCTTTGATCAGAACTTTTCCGGCGTCCAGGCTCTTTATTCGTCACAATAAAACCTCCATGTCGTTCTCTTTGATATCCTTCCGAAATGCAATTGATCTGTGAATTAACATAGGCTTAGTGCTCTTATGCGGAATTTCTGAAGATATTGGACAACCGAATTTTTAATCCACTCGCAACTGAACAAATAACTGACTATGAAAAAGCTGCTGCTTTTTATGTTTTTATCCTGCTGTGGACTTGCAAAGGCCCAGACCGGAAGCATTTCATTTGAGAATACCTGGAAGAAAGGATCGAATATCGTTTATCTGGGCGTGGAAAATGAAGTTATTCTTTCCGGTAATCTCACAGATGTAAAAAATATACGATGTTCTTCCGGTTCACTTTTACGTAGAGGAGATACACTTCTGATTAAAAATAATTTTAATGGTCCGTTCCGGATTGAAATTGAGAAATCGGACGGTGTCGATTCTTTTCTATTGAATGCAGAGCGCTTACCCATGCCTGAAATATCTATCAGTGGCGGTTCCGGCTTTATGACAGATATTCAAAAAGAAAAAATCCTTGCTTCCCCCGAATTAACTGTGTCGGCCATGAATAGCCGAAATGAAAATATCTTCCAGGATTTTAAGCTTGTTCAGTATGAAATTGCTGTCGGTAATGTCCTCTTCAAACAGAGCTCCACTGTTTTTTCGGAAGACCTTCGGGCTGCAATCGGTGAACTTGAGAGCGGCAAGACATTTTCGGTCAATTATGTTACCATTCTGAATCCGGAAACCGGCAAGAAACTTACTATCCAGCTCCACAGGGTATTTCGCCTCAATTGATAGCAGAACGTTCTGTTAATAATGAATGTTTTACTGATTGAAATTCAGTTGGTTATATTTTATTTGTAAAAGCTCAGGGCGGATGTCTGATTCCGGCACAACAGAGGAATTCGTCAGGCGTTTAATGATGCTGTAAAATGCTTCAAAAATTGATCGTATTAGTCAGGCTGGTTCTATTTTTGCACTGATACAGGTTCAAGTTGAAACTCCGAACCATATCTGGTTCACTATCAATGGTTCACAAACTGATTTATCTAAATATCCTATTATGAAGAAATTTCTCAAAATTTTCGTGATTGTGCTGGCTGTGCTACTAGTGGCTCTTTTTACGCTGCCTTATCTTTTTAAAGACAAAATATTAGCTGTTGCGAAAAGAGAAATGAATGCAAGGCTTAATGCAAATGCCGATTTTTCAAACCTGGACCTATCTTTTTTTCGCTCCTTCCCCAGGCTATCAGTCAGGCTTGAATCTTTAAGAATTACAGGAAACGGATCTTTTGCAAAGGATACCCTTATCGCAGCGAAAAATATCGATGTTGCAGTAAACCTGCTCAGCTTATTTAACCCTGAAAATATCAGGATTTACAGTATTGCACTCGATGAGCCGAGGATTCACGCCCTTGTTGACAAGCAGGGCCGTACAAACTGGGATATTGTGAAGCCGGACAGTTCAGCGGTGACAGAATCAGCAGACACAAGCACCTCGGATTTTCATCTCGATCTGAACCATTATTCAATCAGCAATGGATTCATTGAATATAATGATGAACCTTCGGCCATGTATGCACGAATTGAAGGGCTGAATCATGAAGGAAGCGGTGATCTCAGTGCATCTGAATTCACGCTTTCCACAAAAACAAAAACGGACGCGGTGCAATTCAATTACGGTGGCGTCCCTTATCTTAACGGGATCGCCGTAAACCTGGATGGTGACTTTGAAATTAATTCCGGAACAAGCACCTATACTTTCAATAAAACTTCAATTGCACTCAATGATCTGAAAGTGAACAGCAATGGCATTTTTAAGATCGTGAACGATAGCACCTATAATATGGACATCAAATTTGATGCTCCTGCTGCCGACTTCAAATCTATTCTTTCACTGGTTCCCGCGATTTATAAAAATGATTTCTCCACTATCAAAACCGGTGGAACGGCTATGTTTAATGGTTTTGTAAAAGGTGATTATAGTCCACAGCAGATTCCGGCATACCAGGTAGCACTTGAAGTGAAAGACGGATTTTTTCAGTATCCTGATCTTCCGGGAAATATAAAAAATATTAACCTGGCAATGAAGGTTGATAATCCTGATGGTATCACTGATCACACAGTTGTAAATCTTTCACGCGGTCATCTTGAAATGGACAATGCACCATTTGATTTTACATTACTGCTAAAAAACCCGATGACCAATCAGTACATCGACGCAACTGCGAAAGGTTCTCTTGATCTTTCCCAGGTAATCCGTTATGTAAAGCTGAGCAAGGATACAAAACTGAAGGGGAAATTGAATGCAGACGTAGCCGCAAAAGGCGATGTTGCCGTAATCAGTCAGCAAAAGCCGGGCGTATTCAGTGCAAAAGGATTCATTGATATTGCGGATCTCTTTTATTCTTCTGACAGTTTTCCTCAACCTATAAAAAATACAAGCGCAAAAATTCTGATTGAAAGTGCTGATGGTGTAACAGATAATATCGAAGTAAAAATTCCTGTTGCCCATGTAGAAATTGGAAATGATAAAGCCGATCTTACTTTATTACTAAATCACCTGGCTTCGGATCCTGTGTTCAGCGGAACTGCAAAAGGAGGATTTGACCTGGCCAATGTAAAACAGTTCTACAGTTTTGAACCTGGTACTTCAGTTTCTGGAAATCTTGCTGCCGATATCAGTTTCAGTGGAAAAAAATCATTCATAGATAAAGAGCAATATGATAAGGTGAATCTTGCCGGAAATCTGAACGGCAAGTCAATTCAATACCGGACTGCAGAATATAAAGACGGAGTGGTATTCGATAATGCTGTCCTCAGTTTTAATCCGGCAACTGTTACTATTAATGAGGTAAAAGGAAGTTTTGAAAAAACCGATTTTACTGCGAAAGGAAGTTTTGACAACCTGATAGGATATGCATTGAAAGATGAACCGCTGGCCGGAAAACTCCAGTTAACAGCAGGGACCATTGATTTGAATAAATGGATGGGCACCACATCAGAGCCAGCAACTTCAACTGCAGGTACAGCCACCAGCGAAGAGCCATTTGCAGTGCCTGCCAATATCCGATTTGCTGTAGATGCAAAAGCTGCAAAGCTGATTTATGATAAAGTGGAATATAAAGATCTTACAGCTTCATTGCTGATAAAAGACCAGGCCGTGGAGTTGAAGAATGTTTCGATGAATGGCCTTGATGGAAGTATCAGCATGAGTGGATTATACAGTACTAAGGACAATCCACTGAAACCTGTTATCGGTCTCACTTATGATGTGAAGAATCTTGATGTACAAAAAACATTTGCTGCTTTCAATACGGTGCAGGCATTAATGCCCGCAGCAAAATTTATTGCAGGGAAACTTTCCTCAAAACTTACATTGAACGGAAGCCTGGGTAAGGATATGATGCCGGATCTTAGCTCACTTACAGGTAATGGTAATCTGCTAATACTCGAGGGCTTTTTGAGCAAATTTGCACCGGTTGAAAAACTCGCGTCGGCATTAAATGTAAAACAGCTTGAAAATTTTTCGCTTCGTGATGTGAAAACTTATTTCGCAGTAAGCAATGGTAAAGTTTTAGTAAAGCCTTTTACGATAAAAGTGGAAGGCATCGAGATGGAAATTGGTGGCCTGCATGGGTTGGATCAGTCGCTGGACTATATTGTTAATCTAAAGATACCGACATCGATGGTGGGCGATAAGGGTGTTGCCCTTGCAAATAATCTTGCAAGCCAGGCTACCACCCGGGGCTTTAATGTGAAACTAAGTGAAACTGTTCCCTTTCATGTTAACATCGGAGGTACAATTACCAATCCCCAGCTCAAGGTTGATTTAAAGGAAACAACGGCGTCGCTTGCGGCAGATCTGAAAAAGCAGACGCAGGATTTTGTTCAGGCTGCAATTGACAGTACAAAAAAAGAAACCAGGGACACACTGAATGCGGTGAAAAATGATCTGATGAATACTGCAAAAGAAGAACTGGCGAAGCAGTTGCTTGGAGCAAAAGATTCAACAGATAAAAAGAATACTGCCGGGGATTCAAAGAAGCGGGTTGAAGATGCAGGAAAAGGATTATTGAAAAGTCTCACAAAAAAGAAGAAACCCGCGGATTCCACCAATCGCTGATAAAGAGGAAATAATATTTCAAATGAACGGCAGTTGAAAATCATTTCGCTGCCGTTTCTTTTTGCCATCTGGAAAACTGCTATTTTCGCGGCAGTCCCCCGTTCTCAGATCGATTAAACTGAACAAAGCATGTATAACCCTTCTCAGGGCAGGTATGAGTCCATGACCTATAACCGATGTGGTAAGTCCGGATTGAAACTGCCAGCAATTTCTTTAGGACTCTGGCACAATTTCGGATCGGTGGATATTTTTGAAAACGGACGTAAAATTATCCGCAGGGCATTTGACCGGGGAATCACGCATTTTGATCTGGCAAACAATTACGGTCCCGAACCCGGTTCTGCCGAAAGTAATTTTGGTGAGGTACTCAGGAAAGATTTTCCCGGCCACCTTCGTGATGAAATGATCATTTCGACCAAGGCCGGATACCTGATGTGGCCCGGCCCTTATGG
>JAATGW010000302.1 GCA_015654495.1 Chitinophagales bacterium | reverse complement strand
TGTACAAAGTTTATCAAATGTACATACAATACGTCATATTACACTTAACTTAACACTAGATCTGTTATTATTTTTTTTGGTTTTCGATCTTAGGGTCAGCCGCTTACCTCCCATTACCCAGCATCCAGCTTCCAGTATCCAGTGTCCAGTTACCAGCATCCCAGATTCAACCCCTCAGTTCATTTCCCTCAAACGTAAAGGGCAACAAAGATTTAGCAGAATCAAAAATAAAAACCTCGCCCGTCATTCCGCCGAGGATAAGGCGGATCGGTTGTTTCATCCGGTCTTCAAATTCAGAAAGACTTTGCCTGCATATGCCGCAAGGAGCTACAGGATGATCACTTCCGTCGCGATGGTTATTATAACTGACGGCAAGTGTGTCGATGGATTCTCCCGGGCTAACCGAAGAAACAGCAGCGAGCAAAACTCTTTCAGCACAAAGGCCAACCGGAAAAGAAGCGTTTTCCTGGTTTGTACCGTGCACTATGCTGCCATCGTTCATCCGGGCAACAGCAGCAACATGGTAATTGGAATAAGGTGCGTATGATAGTTCAGTCTGCGAACGTGCTTCTCTTAAAAGCCAGGCATCATCCTTATCAAGGTCATCTATTGACTCATAAACAGTATAACTGATCACCTGTGTTCTCTTTTCCATACATACATCATTTTGATTTTCCGGATACAGGAAAAGAATAGGATCATCATTTCAACTATCCGACAGCGTTAGCAGCACTATGCGGTTTACTTAATCGATTTGAACAATCGATTCCAGCGTGGACCATGCTGCCAGCTGAAAAATATCAATGATGCCTTACCCACTACATGATCTTCGGGAACAAAGCCCCAGAACCTTGAATCCTGTGAATTATGACGGTTATCACCCATAAGCCAGAAATAATTCATTTTAAAAGTATAGGTTGTAGCAGGCTGGCCATTAATGATATACTGCCCTTTCTGAATATCAAATTTATTGCCCTCGTACACTTCTATTATACGTTGGTAAATTGCAATATTTTCCGGGGTCAGTGTTACGGTGCTTCCTTTTGCAGGTACCCACAAAGGACCGAAATTATCTTCTGACCATTTAAAATGTGCGGTGTCGTGCGGAAAAGTATTTCCAAAACCGGCAGTATTTAATTCTTTTACAACTGAACCTGGAATTACAAAAGGAAATTGCATTACCTGCCGCGCCTGCTCTTCCGTCATATTTATTTTAAAAGTATTGGGCTTACCTGCAACCTGCACAAAATCACGCTGGTCATTTTCATCTTCAGTCACATTGAGTTCATCCTTGAGAAAATCTTCAGGAAATGTGCCTTTCCCATTGGTTGTTACCAGGTAGGGAACTTCTGACTTTGGAGGAACCTCGCCGGGTTTACCGTTAACATACAAAATACCCTCGACGATTTTCAGTGTATCACCAGGTATGCCCACACAGCGCTTAATAAAATTCTCCCTCTTGTCAACCGGGCGAATAAGAATATCATCCCTTTCAGCAAGAAGCATTTCTCTTGTACCACCCCTTGTGTTTGCAAGATACATGCGCAGGTAGTCGTAATAGTTTATTTCAGACTGAAATTCGGCAATAACGGTGTCGCCTACCGGATAATTAAAAACGACCACATCATTTCTTTTTACGGGACTTTCAAAAATACGGTTATATGGAAGTTTTATCCACTCCAGATATGATTTTGTTTTTGTAATGGGGAGCGTATGGTGTACAAAAGGAAATGACAAAGGTGTGTTAGGGAGCCTTGGGCCATAGCTTGTTTTACTTACAAACAGGAAGTCATTTACAAGCAATGTTTTCTCCATCGAACCTGTTGGAATTGTATAGGCTTCGAATACAAATGTGCGTATAATGGTTGCCGCTACAATAGCAAATACCGCGGCATCAATCCATTCGCGGGAAGAGGATTTCTTATAGTTATCAACGACTTTTTTGCCCGCAAACCTCTCATTCTTTGAATAGCCGAGATACGGAAAATACAGAAACGGGAAGAAAACGGCAGCAGCATGGTGCAAAACAGAAAACCTTCCAAAATATTCAACAAAACGGATATATAACCAGATAGTAATAAACTGGCCTGCAATAGGAATAAACTGCAGAAAGAACCAGTATTTCTTTAGCTGCATTTTCTCCACCATCTCCCAGGTGTTGTAATAAGGGACCAATGCCTTCCATGGTGCGATGCCGGCTTTTTGGAACATGCCGTATAAACCGATATGAAAACCTATGGTACAGATAATAAAAATAATCCAGCCAATGCCCATGTACTTGGAATTTAGGATGCCAAAAATAATGTAAAATGAACGAATCCCTTTGTTTGTCGCAATACGGAGCTAAAAATTACAGGCAGCCCACGTTAAACCTTAAACGGTAAACCTTAAACTTCGCAATTATTTCCTCGGTATTACATAATTGCCCACATCCGTAGGGGAAATTGCTTTGCCGGAAAGAATTATCAGCCGCTCGACAACATTCCGCAACTCACGGATATTACCCGTCCAGTTATGTGATTTTAACGCGTCGATCGCCTCTGCTTCAATGCTTTTGCGGGCGATTCCATATTCCTGGCAGATATCATCCAGAAATTTTTCAACCAGCAATGGAATATCATCTTTGCGATCGTTCAGAGACGGTACATGAATGATAATAACGCTCAACCTATGGTAGAGATCCAATCTGAATTGTTTTTCTTCGACTTCAGAAAGCAGGTCTTTATTAGTTGCTGAAATAACACGAACATCCACATTGATGTCTTTGTCACCTCCTACTCTTGTTATTTTGCCCTCCTGTAATGCACGCAAAACCTTGGCCTGAGCACTCAGACTCATATCTCCTATTTCATCCAGGAATAATGTTCCGCCATGTGCCTGTTCAAATTTTCCTATTCTTTGTTTCACTGCGGAAGTGAAGGAACCTTTCTCATGACCGAACAATTCACTTTCTATTAATTCACTCGGAATGGCGGCGCAATTGACTTCGATCAGCGGAAATTTATTACGGTTACTTTTTTCATGTAACCAGCGTGCTACAAGTTCCTTTCCGACACCATTCTCTCCCGTAATCAAAACGCGGGCATCAGTTGGAGCTACTTTTTCAATCGTATCTTTTATCTTCACGATTGCCGGACTCTGCCCGATCATTTCATCAACACGGGTAACTTTTCTCCGCAACACTTTTGCTTCCGTTACCAGGTTTGTTTTGTCGAGTGCGTTGCGGATCGTAATCAATAACCTGTTGAGATCAGGTGGCTTGGCGATATAATCATATGCGCCTTTCTTAACTGCTTCCACTGCAGTTTCAATGGTGCCATGACCAGAGATCATGATCACAGGCACATCAGGATTTACTTCTCCGGCTTTATCAAGAAACTCAAGTCCGTCAATTTTCGGCATCTTGATATCGCATAATACAACATCATATGCTTTTTCTTTAAATTTCTTCAGCCCCTCTTCACCATCACCGGCTTCTTCAATTTTATATCCTTCGTAGGAAAGTATTTCTGAAAGAGTTTTCCGTATGGCTTTCTCATCATCAATAATCAGAATATTCGACATGTGTTTTAACAAACTTTTTAAAGGAATTCACGATTGCTTGGCCTGCCGGTAAAAATACTAAATAAAGAAGTCATAGCCGGATTACCATTATTTTTAACCGTTTTCAAGGGCTTTTAAACGTTCAGGGCTAAACGTAACATTAAAACCTGAAGATAATGCCGGCGTAAACATTTCTTGTTGCCGCCGGGTTGTAGAACCTGCCTCCGAATGCGTTCAGGTCATTACCAAGGCTGTATTTTTCATCGGTAATATTATCCATGCCGGCAAAAATCTCAAGCATATTCCGGGGAAATTTTTTCTGCCATCCTATCCTGAAACCGAGTAAACTGTAGGCATCCGCATACACATCATTGGCATCCGTCAAAGGAAGTTTTGAAGTATAATTAAAAGTACCATTAAAGTAAAAATCTTTGAGAAAACGGAGATCAATTCCTGCAATAATAACCTGACCGGGAACTCCGGTGATGTCATTACCAGAATATTCGCTGTTGTTTACTGAATAGTCGCGGAATGTAAAATCGTATAATGTAACGGAAGAGAATACCCGAAGTTGGTTGATTGATTTTGACGCTGGCTTTTGAACCAGGTAGCCTTCAAGATAAGCCTCAATCCCATTCTGTTTTGTACCGCCCGCATTTACAAAATATTCCGATCCTGATGCATTGGTTCTCCTCACAATTGCGTCTTCCAGATTGAAATTGAAGAAGGCAAGATCAAACTGAAATCTGTTGCGAAGCAATGACCCCTTCATACCCAGTTCATAGCTCCAGCCTTTCTCAGCCTGTAAACCAGTGGATATTCCACCAGCCGAAGGCCTGATCTCTGCAGTAGAGGGCGGAGAAAAACCAAGGGACGCTGAAGCGTGTAAGGCAATCTGTGAAACGGGCTTATAAAGAAGCGCTATCCGGGGAGCTGGTTGAACTTTATAGTCCACGGGAATTCTTCCATTTTGCGGCTGTCCTACCACCCTTTCAAAACTGTTACGGAAATCATTCAGGCTCACGCCGGCCTGCAATTTCAAATGCGGATTAAATTCAAACTCCAGCTGAGTAAATAAGAATTTTTGTGATGCCCGCACTTTATCTCTTACCAGGTTCCCATCCGGTTGTCCCTTAATGTTACCTGTACTGTCGATTGTGTAATAACCTTCCTGCCATTCAAAGCCGGTTATCCAGTTCACTCCAGTATTTCCCCAACTGCCCTGGTACATTAATTTTTCTCTTATGCCGAAATTGTTCTCATCCCTTTTTTCATAATTCGAGATAAACGGGTTTTTAAAGTCAGTGAGTGATATAGTAAGTGAAGCGGTATTCGACCAATGCTTATTGATCTGAAATATATCGGATATTCCAAAGAGTGCAGTTCTGTTATAAATAGCAGCATGCTGATCTTTTGCAGACGGTAAAGTTGGCGTAGCGGGTCGCGACTGACGGGGATTAGCTTCCATCTGCGCCTTGTTCAGGCCACCAGGTGTTGCATAATAAAGATCACTGAGTAACAGTAATCCTTCAAGATGATTACGCGCACTGGTAGCCGCCTGGATATTCGCCTGAACCACTTCCCTTCGCATCCTGCTATTCTCCCGGTAACCATCGGCCTGAAAGTGTCCCTGCATAAACTGCCACTGAACATTTTTTGTACCAGAAGTCCAACGGAACTGTTCAGAAAACTGTCCGAATGATCCGCCGGTAAGTTGAAAGTTAAAGTCCTGCTTTGACTGCAAAGAATCCTGGCGTGGATTTGTGACCGGATTTTTCAGCACCACAACCCCTCCCGTTCCTGCTCCAAACATATTTCCGGATGGTCCTTTTAATAATTCCACCCTGCCGGCTGAATTAAAATCAACAAGATTCAGATAAGTATTACCACCGGCATCCGTAAGGATAAAATCATCCCAGTATACCTTGATATTCCTGATTCCAAAAGGTGATCTCAACAGGCTACCACGCATGGATAACCGATAACTTCCCGGAGATCGTTCTTCCATTCTTACACCGGGAACAGTATTTAACACTGGAACCAGGCTGGTATTTGAGTAACGCTGCAGGTCCCTCCTTCCGATATTACTCACACTGGCGGGCACATCGAGTCGCTTTGTTCCCGTCTCGAATCCTTTTACAGAAATTTCACCCAGGACCCGGATACTGTCCGGCTGGTCGTTTTGTTCAGACTGTGAAAAGGAAAGATGCCAGCTAAAAATCAAAAAGAAAAAAAATAGGTTTCTGCACATGGAGATCCGGTTCGTGGTTTTTCCTGAGATAAATATTGATAAAACGCTCGTTGAGGGCGCAATATTCAATTTTGTAAAAGTAAGTTTAAAACACGCTATTATTACCTTATCTGGCAGTAGAAAAATGCGAAATAGTTCATTTCCAGCGGTAAAGTTGGCAGCTATTTGCAGCTAATTTGACCATTTCGGCCATATTACTACTGCAGGGATTATAATGATTTCCGACCCATGACCCTGGCTTACCCAATGCTTCCGTCAGATTTTCCGCAGATAAAAACTTTTCTCCGCATTCAGATTTGAAATCGCTGATGCCCGAAACCTTAATTTCAAGTGGTACAGAGCAAAAGTTGGACAGCATCAGCAAATATTCTCCGGCATCATTTTTCAGAAAGAGTCCCTCAACCCTGAACGGATTTCCCGACACAGTTTTGTATATCTGTGTTGGCTTGAAATGTGCCATTTCAAAAAAGATCAGGTAAGCGGGAAAAAGCCATACAGCATTTTCAGATTCCGGTATTCCCGCGACCGCCTGTTCAGAAAAAAGTCCGTTAAGTCCATGAGTATCGCAGATGGTGACCTGCTCAGCATCCTTTAGTTTGCTTAATGCGGGCAGGATCCACTGAGCATAAAAAAATTGCCATTGACGGTGGTCAACAGTCCAGGGCAATCCGTCAGCACGCTTGTATCTATCAGTTCCAGCGGGGTCAGGATTAAAGGGATATCTGAGAGTAAGGCGGTTAATATGCAAAGGAATCTCAGGATATAAATGCCTTGCAGAATTAGTTATATCAGGGAATGCCTGCAGGTTTTCTATTATTGTTTCTGAATCATCCGCATGTACCTGAGGATTTAAAGGAAATGAAATAAAAGAAGGATTTTTTTCAGGAAGAGATTCACGATTTATTTCCGAAAAATGAAACCGCGTTCCGCAGCCGATTGGAATTGAACCAAAATTCCGCAGCAAGGCCGTTGAATAATTTTTATAGACTTCCTCTTTGATGATTTTATCGGACCAGGCGATCAAAAGAAAATTTCTAACCTGAACACCCGAGCTACTAACAACCGGAAAGAAATCATCCGGCGGATAAGGTAAATCCTTTACAATGATCGCCAGCTCAACTTCTTTTTCCAGACTTTTCGCCAGGGTCAGCTTCTTCAATAATTCCTGCTGCCATTTATTTTCAAAACCGGATTCTATGCTCAGGTAATCAGGATTCAGATTTTGCAGACAAACCGAAGTTGCCTGAGTATGCGGAATTTCAGAAGGAATTGAAAATCCTATTTGCGGAAAATCAAATAAATCTTTTTCAATGCGGAAATAAGCCGGACTGGTCTTTTTATTATCCGGTATTATAAATTTCAATTCAACAGACTGGTTTATCTCCGTTGCTTTTTCAACCAAAACCGGAATTGGTATTTCTAAAGGTGTGCTGTAAGTTTTAAAAGAAGCGTCACCCCAGTTTCGCTGGTCTTCGGTTTCAAAAACATCTCCTTTGAAAAATAATTTCAGCATCGAATTACCCGGAGTCGACCAATGCATCGCCTGTATATCAGTGAAGGGCTGATGCGGACTTATGAGCTCCGGAAAATTTCCTGAATAACCTGTACCATCGGGCCTTTCCACTTCACAGATTATGTTTGTGCAGGTGTTCAGCGGGTGAAGTACGCAAATGCCAATTCGATTGCGGAGGAATGTTTTGTTAGCTCTGCCCGTAAATGAAAAGGTCATCTCATCATCCTGAATTTCAATTTTTACCCGCACCGTAAAATCAATATTTCCACTTACAAAATCTGCACTATAAAAAACAAATGATTTGTTTTTTATAGTGTCGATCTGCAAATCTGAAATTTGAGGATTGATTGTCATCCAGTTTTCATCACGCACTGCAATATGGATCATGCGAATCAGTTCTTCTTCTGATGATGAGAAATACCGAAGTTTTCCATTATCAAGAATAAAACTAAAATTTCGCCCTTCGATTAAAAATCCCCCGGAATTACCATCGTATTCAATACTACTCTTTATGATTGGCATAAGGATGATAATTGAAAAGAACTGTTTAATTATCCATTACAGATTCAGCTTTTGGCGGGCAGGGGAAAATTGGCTGCGATATCATCTATTACTAAAACCCAATCATTCCCATATCCGGAGCTCGGTGGTTGAAAATGTTTAAATGAATTTGCATTCTGAAAGTTCTCCAGCATTTTCGATTCACCGTTTTTTGGATTATACCAGAATGCCGACAGATTGGTTGCTTTTATACAACCTGTTTGTATGTCAAATCCTTTGCCCTGTGTGCTGTAAACGATTATGTAATTGTTTCCACGGCTGGCCTGTATACGGTCATGCTCATGGGTAGTTCCCTGAAGGATCGATTGGTCAGGAACCCGGTCCAGCATCGGTCTTGATTCAATCAACCGTCGCAGATACTTCATCTCGTTCGCGCCCTGGAGGTTTATAGCTTCCTGCCAGAGAATATGACCACCATTTACTGATTCCCGTTGAAGACTGTACATCTGCCAGATATCATGGCATCCATAAGTATGACCAAATGCGCCAGCCATCACATCGAGCCAGGCATGCTTACGCACATCGTATGCACTCAAAATTCCATTTTCTTTTGCGTTGAAACAAACAGGATGGTCTTCATACAAAGTTTCACCGTCAACGACAGGTTTCACTGGTGTCAGATTATAGGCTACCTGTATCCTGTCCCATATATTATTATCGCGACAGTGACCCGTCTGAAACATATTGAAATCAAGCCAGCTGTCATTATGAAACCATTTTGCTGAACCGGCATCCTCTAACCCGTTTGGTTGCGGATGAAAAGTCATAATTGCTTTTTCTGCACCGCCCACACCGGATTCTATTCCGGCAGCCATCGCTCTCCAGGTATCAATATCTGTCTGATTGCGCGGATTACGATCTCCTCCTAAAATCCAGATAATATTTTTCCTGTTTGCATATCTTTTTCCGATCCAGTTGCCATAGGATTTCGCATTCTGCACGTTAAAAATCTCC
>JAATGW010000753.1 GCA_015654495.1 Chitinophagales bacterium | reverse complement strand
TTTTGGTTTCCAGCGTACAATCTGATTTTTTACAGGTGTCACTGTTTTCAAATAGGCGAATATCGCTTTACGGTCAGTGCTGTCCATCCCCGCATACATGGTCCCTGGCATAACAGTCTGCATCTCTCCGGGCTTTATTTTTTCAGGGTTGTAACTACTGTCAGCATACCTCTTGAATTTCGACATAAAAAGACTTTCATTCCACGTACCAATACCTGATCCCTTATCAGGTGTAATATTAGGTGAGATAATTTTTGATCCATCAGGAAATCCGAATTCAAAACCACCGGCAAACAGCTCTCCAACAATCTGGCCTTTTTCATGTTTGGTATGGCACACATTGCAGCCGGAAGATAGTACCATATATTTTCCATAAGCGACGGTGTCTGACTGCGGTGGTCGCTTGCTACCAACACCCTTTTTAGGAATGGTGTTCAGAATGAAATTAACGGGGAATGCCGGTTCAGAAGGTGGTGGTTCATTTGATTGGGGTGCAAGGGTCCTGATATATGCGATCAGATCTTTGACGTCCTCAGGATCCATGGCGCCATAATTTTCCCAGGGCATCACATTAAATATAGCTTTGTTGTCTTTATTTACACCCGAGGTTATAGTACGGTAGATCTCACCATCGGTCCAGTTTTTTAAATGACTCGGAGTGATATTACGGGCATAAAATGTACCTGGAAATCCCTGTGCTGGTGAAAACGCCTCACCACCTTCGCCCTCTGTTCCAGGAATCGGCGGTCCGCTCCACAATGTAAAATCGCGCTTGCTGTGGCAATCAATACAAAGTGATACATGATTAGCAAGGTATTTGCCCCTTTTTACATGTTCAGGACTGGTATCCACTTTAAGATCCGGCGGCGGTCCAACATTCGGAAGCGCAGTTTTTACATAAGTCAGAATACCAGCAATGGCGAGTATAATAACACCAATTATTATACCCAGGATTTTCAGCAATTTCTTCATCGTTTTTGTTTGGGTTGAAACAGTCAGGATGCAGAAAGTTATTCATTTTTGTTTCAAAAATGAAATGGGGAAATAAAATATATTTTTCCCTTTGAAAGGAATTAAATACCAATGAGCGGGGTACCTGCACGCGGCTAGCCCATATAATCATTCAGTCCGCAGGCGCCTGAGCGGATTTGCAAGAGCAGCTTTTACCGATTGAAAACTTACAGTTAGGTAATGCTATGGTAACAATAGCCAGTAGAAGTAGTAAAAAAAGTCCACCGCTCCCGCATGTTGCGTAACATTAAACGTTCAACATAGAACGTTTTACGTTTTCTCATTCCGTTCTAAGACTTTTTACCGGGTTCGATAATGCTTCCTGTACAGCCCGGAAACTCACAGAAATTACGGCGATCAGTAAGGCACTGATCCCGGATGTGATAAATACGCCTACGCCCAGACTGATCCTGTATGCGAAATTCTCCAGCCATTTGCTCATGATCCAGCCGGCAAGCGGTGTGGCGATAAGGATAGCAATAAAAACCAGGATTATAAACTCGCGCGACAACATTCCGGTCAATTGCCTCACTGAAGCGCCAAGAACTTTGCGGATACCCATTTCTTTTGTGCGTTGTTCGGCAGTAAAAGTTGCCAGGCCAAATAGTCCGAGGGCAGAAATGATGACAGCGAGTATAGAAAAAATCAGGATCAGCTTTGAAGTTTTAAGATCTGATTTGTACAAAGTATTAAAACTATCATCAAGGAAATTATAAGTAAAAGGCTGATCAGTTAAAAATTTTGACCACACGGAATTGGCCGATCTTATAGCTTCAGGAATATTGCCGGGCATCGTTTTGATGAAAATATAGGCATCACTTCCCATGTTATAGGACAATACCATTGGCCCGATCTTTTCATGGAGACTTTTGTAATTAAAATCTTTCACCACACCGATAATCTTACCGGTATCTCCACCCATAGTAAATCTTGCACCGATCAGCGGCTCACGAATATTGAACTGCCGCGCTGCTGTTTCGTTGATCAGGAAATTATTTTCATCTGCCATATCATCCCTGAACCAACTTCCCGCAGCAAGTTGCAGCTTGAACATTCGTTTAAAACCAGTGTCTACACTCAAACGGGCGATAGTAGGATTAAATGCGGTATCGCGACCATCCCAGTCTGAATTGCCTGAACTTGCGGAACCTACATTTACAATTTCACTGCCTCCCACGCTCACTGCTGCAATGCTGCTCTGAGTTTCTAGTTCCTGCTTCATCGACTGTATCATCGTTTTGCGCGCTTCATTTCTGGATCCATAAAAACTACGCCAGGGAATTTGCAAACTCATCACCTGTTCCACACTATAACCCGGATTTGAATTCTGTATAAAATTCAGCTGCCTGTAAATCACAATTGATCCGGTAATTAATAAAATAGAAAGTGAAAACTGAAACACGACGAGGCTTCTTCTGATGAATCCATCATTGAGTTTCAACACCGAAATTCCTCTGAAAACATTCAGCGGTTTGAACGACGATAGCAGTATGGCGGGATATATTCCATTCATTAAAGTTGTGAACAAAATTGTTGCGCCGAGAATCTGCCACATCGCAGGTGTTGTAAATGGCGAACCGAAAGATTTTTCTGTGATCGAGTTAAAAAAAGGCAACAGAATCTGGATCAGTGCAAGTGAGATCAGAATTGAAAAAAAGCAGACTGTAAGCGATTCAATAATGAATTGAACAAACAAAGATGATTTGCCGGCGCCACTGATTTTTCTTACCCCGATTTCCTTAGCCCGCAGGCTTGCCCTTGCTGTGGTAAGATTGATATAGTTGATGCAGGCAGTAAGGAGCAAAAGGATACCGAGCAGGCCGAAAATATAAGTAGAAGTCCGGTTGCCATGCGGCATCGATGAAGATTGCAGATTTTCTTCGAAATATATTTTTGATAATGGCTGTAATGAGGCTTTGGCGGAATTATCTTTCCTGTTTTTATCCAGGATATCATTTAGCTTTTTTTCAACGAGTTTTGTATCAGCACCTGGCTTCAGTTGCAGAAAACTGATAAAGTTAAAATTACCCCAGCTCCGATCATTCTTCACACTACGCGTATCATTCAGCCGGCTTTCCCGGTTCATGAGAACATCAAACTGAAAACTGGAATTGGATGGATTGTCTTTCACAACACCTTGTACTGTAAAATTGAGTGTGTCAATCCTGATGATCATGCCGACCGGATTAACATTACCAAAGTATTTTTTTGCTTTGGATTCGGTCAACACAATTCCGTACGGATCATTGGCGAAAGCTGTTGCATTGCCGGCATTGAAATGGTAACTGAAAACATCAAACCAGTTCCGGTCGATATACGCTGTTGTTTTTTCTGAGAACAACTGGTTGTTGATATTTATAACCGGCCCACCCCAGTTATTTATCATTAATTGTGAAACTTTTTTGATCTCGGGTATTTCTTTCCCGGCAAATTCTCCCAGTAATAAGGGCGATGTTTCCCAGATCCAGGATTCGTCCTTACTGATGCCAATGGCATTTGTTATACGGTAGATATGATTTTTTTCAGCATGGAAATTATTTACTGTCAGTTCATTTTGCACCCAAATGAAAATAAAAACAGCTGCAGCCATTCCTGTTGAAAGTCCGATCAGATTAACAAGGCCTGTTGTCTTTCCCTTACGAAGATGACGGAACGCAGTTTTAAAAAAGTTTTTTAACATCGGGGTATTGTTTTTTGAATCGTACTAAAGATAATATCAGCTGCCGTATTTCACCGGTTTGTGAAAATGACTTCATTTCAGGTTAAAGCGCGGAATTTTGCTCCGGAAGCAAATCCATTACACCTTTTTTAGACACTCGCGCCTTTCAACACTAATTCCTAAAAACTAACAACTCCTACTGCCTACTGCCTTCTGCCTACTGCCTCCTCTCATCATTCACTCCTCAGGCTCTTCGACGGATTCATCAGCGCAGCTTTAATCGCTTTAACACTGATCGTAAGCATTGCTATTCCAAAAGTAATAAGAGCGGCAAGTGCAAAGATCCACCAGCTCAATGGTGTTTTATATGCAAAATTTTCCAGCCAGTTATTCATAACCAGCCAGGCAACCGGCATTGCAATAAAAGTTGCGATCAATACCGGTTTGAGCAAATCCTTAGATAGTAATAAAATAATATTTTCTGTTGAAGATCCGAGTGTTTTCCGTATGCCGATTTCTTTGAATCTTTTCGCTGCCGTAAAGGAAGCTAGCCCAAAGAGACCCAGACAGGCAATAAATATGGCAAGACCCGAAAAAAGACTGAGCAGCTGTTGCTGTCTTACATCTGTTTTATACAACTCATCAAATGTCTGATCCAGAAAACTGTATTCAAACGGATAGTCTGCAGCTATTTTTTTGTAGGCGTCTTTAATAGTCGTCAATGCTGACTGGATATTTCCCGATTTAATTTTTACAAGAGCGACTCTTCTGTCTTCATTCGGAGCTATAACAAGAGCATCCATTTTTTCTTTGAGCGAAAGAAAATTAAAGTCTTCAACTACGCCAACAACTCTTCTTCTTAAACTATCTCTTACGGTATTCCGGATCCATTTACCAAGCGCCTGTTCCGGGCTAAAGCCAAGTTTTGCTGCAGCCGATCTGTTGATCAGTAATGCATCTGTTGTATCGGTTGGAAATTCAGAAGAGAAATTTCTTCCGGCTATTATCTTGAGTCCAAGCGTTTGTACAATTTCAAAATCAGCAAATTCAGTTCTTGATTTCCAGATATCTCTTTGTCCTTCTGCTTCAAATGTGTGTTCATCAAAAAAACCTCCGGGTTCGCCTGACATCATAGACACTGAAGCTATATTGCTCTGCGCCTCTAACTCGTTTTTAAAAGTATTCATATGATCATAAAACGGGTTATTGTCAATCCTGAGCACTACAGTTTGTTCTTTATCGTAACCTAGTTCTTTGTTGCGGATAAAACTCATCTGATTCATTATAATGATTGTTCCGATGATCAGTATCACTGAAATGCTGAACTGGACAACTACAAGAGCTTGCCTGAAAATGAATCCTCCTTTTCCTAGTTTGAGTTTTCCTTTTAAAGATTCAATTGGTTTAAATGCTGAAAGAAAAAAAGCAGGATAGCTCCCTGCCAGCATTCCGACAATTAAGATGGTTCCTGCAAGAAAAAGATAAATGGCCGGTGAATTCCATGATACATTCAGCGAATCACCCAACAATCTGTTATAAACCGGTAAAAGAAGCAGCAGAAAACCAAATGCCAGTATGCTGGAAAGAAAAGTAAGCAAAATAGATTCTCCTATGAACTGCCCTATTAGTTGTTTACGCATGGCTCCGAGAACCTTGCGAAGTCCTACTTCACGGGAACGCTCAACCGCCCGAATTGTCGACAG
>JAATGW010000091.1 GCA_015654495.1 Chitinophagales bacterium | reverse complement strand
TTTAATTTGTTCCTACACTAAAACCAACTGCTATATGAATTTTCTCGGTCCTGTCGACTGGTTTTTCGTTATACTTTATCTCGCTATCATTGCCGGCGTGTCTATCTGGAGCATCCGGAAAAGTAAGGAATCAGCTTCTGATTATTTTCTCGCCAACCGTAACCTGGGTTGGTTTGTTATCGGTGCTTCCATACTTGCGTCTAATGTAGGATCGGAACATATTGTTGGCCTGGCCGGGTCCGCCGCGAGATCGGGAACTGTTCTTGGTCATTATGAATTGCATTCCTACCTGGTACTGATACTGGGTTGGGTCTTCGTTCCATTTTATATGCGGAGTATGGTTTATACCATGCCCGAATTCCTGGAGAGAAGGTTCAATGCAAAAGCACGGAGACTGCTTTCCATAATTCAGTTGCTGAGTTATGTCATTACAAAAGCGTCCGTAACTATTTTTGCCGGCGCCCTTGTATTCAATCAGTTTCTGGGTGTTGATTTCTGGACGGGTGCTATTATACTGGTGGTGGTAACGGGTGTATATACCGTTTTTGGCGGGCTACATGCTGTAATGTATACTGAAGCCATTCAGGCTATCGTATTGTTAGCAGGATCAGCCGTGCTCTTATTCTTCGGGCTGCGTGAAGTCGGCGGTTGGGACAGTCTGATAGCGGCACTGCCGAAAGAGAAACTGAATATGTTTCCTTCTCTCAGCGACCCTGAATATCCCTGGCTTGGAATTCTGTTTGCATCGCCGATTGTAGGCCTGTGGTATTGGTGTACAGATCAGCATATAGTACAGCGCTGTCTTGCAGCAAAAAACGAACAGGAAGCAAGAAGGGGAACCATATTCGCAGCCTATCTTAAACTATTACCTTTCTTCATTTTTCTGATACCCGGCTTAATTGCTTATGTACTGCATTCACAGGGTAAACTGGTTCTTGATGATACCAATGCAGCTTTCCCTGCAATGGTAAAACAGATCATGCCGGTAGGCCTGCGTGGATTGCTGGCAGGCGGTCTTCTCGCTGCATTGATGAGCTCACTGGCATCTGTATACAATGCATGCTCTACCTTATATACAATGGATATTTACCAGAAACAACATCCTGATGCGTCAGAAAAACAACTTGTAAAAGTGGGCCGGATTGCAACAGGTATTGTAGTGTTGTTAGGTATGGCCTGGATTCCCATGATGGGCCGGATCTCCAGCGGTTTGTATGACTATCTGCAAAGTGTTCAGTCTTACCTGGCACCACCGATTGCCGCTGTGTTTTTACTCGGAGTATTTTTCAAGAGACTGAACGCTAAAGGCGCTTATGCAGCCATGGTGATCGGTTTTATTGCAGGTATTTTAAAACTTACTTTACAGATGTTAAAAGACAAACTGCCGGATGGCGGGATACTCTATCAGTTTGCGACAATCAACTTTTTATATTTCTGCATTTATCTTTTTCTTTTCAGTATTGCAGTAATGGTTACCGTTAGTTTGCTTACACCCGCGCCAGCAGAATCCAGCATCCGTGGTTTAACATTTGCAACTACTGTAGCAGAAGATAAGGCGTCCAGCCGCGCAAGCTGGAATAAATGGGATGTGATTCTGTCGCTGATTGTTGTTGCAATAATTATTACAATTTTCACCTACTTCTCACCTTTGGGAGTCGCGGGAAGTTAAACCTTCAACGTCGAACCTTTAACATAAAAGGGGTCAGCAACCGCTGACCCCTTTTCTATTTCTTAAGGTATGTAATTAAGCGGGTTGTTTGTTGTCGCGCAGCGCTTTGATCTTATCATGAGCTGTGCGAAGTTTTCTCTGTTGTTCACGGATAACGGATACTGCTTCGGAAGAAAGTTCATCAGACGATTTGAGTGCAGATTCATAAGCACGTTGCGCTGCATCTTCACCAAATTCGCATGATTCAAGGACAGATTTACGATCGTTGCCTGAAAATGTGGCTTTCACATCCATCCAGCCGCGGTAAATCTTTCCACGTAATGTTGTATCGGTTGATTTTGCAGCTTTTTCTCCTTCTGCAAAAACATATTTATTCAGTTCCATTGCATATTCCTGACTAGCCGAAGCCATCTCACTGAATAATGATCTGAGGTCACCATCTCCGATTCCGGTTTCTTTGGATGCTTTTTCATATCCCGCAACACGGTCATTATTGATTTCTATCAGGTCATTCAATACTTCCGCTGTTTTTTCATTCTGTGTCATAATAATTCAATTTAGCTGGTGAAAAATTGATTTCTTTTTCATGTGTAATCGTCATAGTAGGTTTTAAAAACCATACCACTCCGGTTCCATAGTTAAGATTCTGCGTTTTCCACGATTCATGTGTGGAAGAAAAAGGACAATTGAAGTAAGAGGTATGAAGTAAGAGGT
>JAATGW010000191.1 GCA_015654495.1 Chitinophagales bacterium | reverse complement strand
TTTTTGTGGTTCGTCCAGGCTAATATATTGTTGAACTACTTTGCTGCAGATAAAATAGACCCAGTCGGCACTCGGAGTACTTAATGAGGGATGCAATAAATATTGCAAACTTTTTTCCGTCTGGCCATTGTCGCCATAAACTTGTCCCAGGTTCAATAGAACATATCCGTAATTTTCTATTTCATCATCTGACAGACCGATGTTTTTCTCTGCTTCCATTGCCCAGGAAAGCGCTTCATCAAGATTACCTGTAGCATGACATATCCATGACAACATCAGGTGAATTTTAAAGAGCTTTTTCATGCGGGCGGCTTTGCGAAGTTCAAGCGCCATCAGAAATTGCGATTTTGCTGTTTCAAAATTTGCATGATACATATTAATTGCAGCTATGTTCTGCAGCACAGATGTTTCAACAGCAGTATCTTTTAATTCATGGTAGATCCTCAGGGCATTTCCATGCGCCCATAATTCGTCCTTCAGAGTACTGTCTGTATCAGGCATGTATATTCCTAACTCCGACCAGATATGAGCTTCAGCTCGTCGGTTACCGGATTTTTGAAAATCATCGATGATTTCAAGGAAACAATTCTTCCCTTTGATGAATTCGTCCGCTGCGAAATAATATTTGCCTAATGCGATCAGGCTTTCATGCTTCCAAAACTGACTCCCGATAGAATTAGCAATGTGCAGAGCATCATTAAAACATAGAAAAGCACTATCTAAATTATGTTTTTTCAGTCCCTGCTGGAAAAGGTAAAATTCTCCGATTACCACAAGAAGTCGGGCCTGCTGATCCTTTGGCGACCCCGCCAGCAGACTGATTGCATTGCTAATTTGTTTATTGTTTATGTAATTCCGGCAAGTCACAAAAATGGCTTCATTAAAGCCTGCACTGAAATGAAGCTGCTGACTTAACCTGCGGGCCTGGTCTGCATATTTTGCAACACTATCTTTATTGCGTTCATCATACCAGTGAAACCGACAAAGGGAAATCAGTAATTTAACTTTATTGGTATCCTCTTTCGCAAAATGAAGGCTGTTAAATAATTCTGTTTGTTTTTTTTCTGTTCTTGGAATACTCAAACTGGTATTTGTCAGATTCTGTGCATCTGCAGAAAAACCCGCCATCGCAATCAACAATAAAATCGCGCATCTGGCCATACATTTTTAATTTATACAGGGATCCTAAACTTCATTCACCAGTAACATAGAGAAACATCGCGTCGAATGGATACGCCCGCAGACGCTTGAATTAACCAAGGGTGGACTTTCAATTTCTCAGATGGGCGGGGTTGCTATCGCAACTATGAAAAAAATCCTGGAAAGTTAATGGAGCAGCAATATGGTAAATATACAAACGATTCAAATTATTTCTTTTCAATGTAGAAATTATTTTTCTCCCAACATGGTCCGAAAATTACCGAAAATCGTATGATGCAGCCCATAATTTCGGCCTCTTTTAATTTCCAACCGGGTATTAAATTCTTTCAACGATAGTTTTTGCCTTTTGGACGAAAGCTATTGCAAGGCTCTTTTCGCAGATTATATTTTCATCCCGCAATTCCAATAACAACATTCAAAAGGACTTTTAAAATCAATTCGCCATGGAAATGAATAATCAAAAACAACAGGTCTTACTTGTTACCGGCGGTAGCCGCGGAATCGGAAGAAGTATTGCAATAAACGCTGCTAAACGTGGAATCGGTGTCATTCTCACTTATAATAATCATCCGGAAGAGGGAGAAGCTGTGGTTCATGAAATTAATGGCTCTGGCGGCAAGGCTTTCGCCCTGCAACTGGAGTCGGCTAATATCGGATCATTCAATGTTTTTGTAGTGTCATTGTCACAGCTGCTCAAAAAAGAATGGAACCGGGAGAACTTCGATTACCTGGTTAATAATGCAGGGATTGCCCAACGCACTCTTATAAAGGACACTACAGAAGAGATTTTTGATGAGTTGGTAAATGTAAATTTTAAAGGTGTCTTTTTTCTCACACAAAAATTAATTCCTCTTATAGCAGATGGCGGCGAAATCATTAACATATCCTCCGGCCTCGCCCGCTTTGCATTCCCGGGAGTAGCGGTTTACGGTGCCTTAAAATCCGGTATTGAAACGCTGACCAGGTATTTCGCAAAAGAATTTGCAGACAGAAAGATCAGGGTAAATACGGTAGCTCCAGGACCAATAGATACCGGATTCGGAGGTGGCAAAGGTGATGAAGAGCATCGCAGGCAAATTGCAAACATGACAGCACTTGGCCGCCTTGGCGAAGCAGATGATGTAGGACTTTTTATCGTATCCCTGCTTTCAGATAATAGCCGGTTTGTAAATGCACAGCGGATTGAAGTTGGCGGAGGAATTCTTATCTGATAAGACCAGAACGCGTACCCGATTTTTCCCTTTTTAATATCAACAAAAAAGCCAGTAATGACGACTTTGAAAAATAAAGTTGCGCTTATAACAGGCGCATCAAGAGGGATTGGTAAAGCCATTGCCTTAAGATATGCGAGCCTCGGAGCAGATATTGTAGTAAACTTCAACAGTAATCAATCGGCGGCTGAAGAAACGGTGAGGGAATTAAAGAATTATAAAGTGAATGCAATTGCAGTAAAAGCCGATATTTCAAAAACCAAAGAAATTGATATTTTATTTGAAGAGACCTTAGAACAGTTTGGAAAATTAGACATTGTTGTTGTAAATGCAGGTTTGGAACTGCTGGGCGTTCCCGTGACCGGGTTTACCGAACTTCAGTTCGACAGCCTTTTTAACACGAATACGCGTGGAGCATTTTTTACCATGCAGGCTGCTGCGAAACACGTTGCAGACAATGGCAGAATTATTTATATTGGTTCAAGTACCATCGGTTATCCCAACCCGGGTTATGCCTTGCATGGCGGCAGTAAAGTTGCTCCTATGTATCTTGTAGAAGTACTGGCAAAAGAAATGGGTAAAAATGGGATTACGGTAAATGCAATATTACCTACAGCTACTGAAGGTGCGGGAGTTCATACTATTGTCGAACCTGATGCACCTATCAGAAAAATGATACAGAACTTTTCTCCAATGGGACGCATGGGTACACCAGAGGACGTAGCCAATGTAGCTGAGTTTTTTGCTGGTGAATTATCCTCCTTTGTAAGCGGCCAGCAATTGTTGGTCAGCGGTGGTGCGCCAGCCTGAGAAGAAATTCTTATTTGTTTGAAAAAACTAAGCGGTCACACACAGGCATGCTACGCGTAATGCTCAGCTACAATCTGTGCCTCAATTGAATTTTTCCTTTTGTCCAACGGATTCAGATAAAACACCAAACTGATCCGTGTGCCGTAGTCATTTGCAAAATCAAGACTTGCTTTAATGTCTTTGCTCAGTCCTCTTATTAATTGTAATCCCAATGAGTCAGAAACATTGTTAATTAAAGAACTGTCGATTCCAATACCGTTATCGGCAATGATTAATGTGATCTGATCTTCGTCTCTCTGCATGTTTATTTCAATTGTTCCCTTTCTGTTCCCAGGGAAAGCATATTTAATAGAATTGGTAACAGCTTCATTAATGATCAGCGCAACAGGTACTGCTTGTGAAATATCCAGGTGAATCGTATCGATATCGACGTTAAAATGAACACGAAGATTATTTCCGAA
>JAATGW010000588.1 GCA_015654495.1 Chitinophagales bacterium | reverse complement strand
CTGAGTTATTGTAAATGATTTGAATTACCTGTAATTCTGATCCGGATCATTTTTTACACTCTCTACAGGGTAAACGAATAAAAAACAGGCTTAATTGCAGTAAACCGCTGATGACTGAAGATTGGTTACTCCGGAAAACTATTAAGTTAATTGCCGGAGCTGGTTGTAGAAGCCATCTATAATTCCAACGGCAGCGTAAATACCGGATTCGTTTATAAATTGGCTCGGGGTTTTGAGTATTTAATGCAACAGTTTAGCGAAAATAGAAAGATGTTCAATTGAAAGCAAGGATAGTCGATTTTTAATGTCAGAGGCTTTTTCGACTGCATTTTGTGAATCTTTGGAAATCGTTTGATCCCGGTCATACAGGCATAATAATTTATGCAATTATTTCTTAAATGCGACCTTGAGGGATTTCTGTGACCAATTATCAAAAATAATTCTATGAAGTTTATTAATTCGAGTTACAAAGGTGATGACTTTAAAATTGCATATGCTGATTATGGGAAAGGCCGCCCTGTAGTACTCATTCATGGCTGGCCGCTTAGCATGGAAATGTGGGAATACCAATTGAACGATCTGGTAGAGGCAGGGTACAGGGTGATCACATATGATCGTCGCGGTTTTGGAAGGTCTACGAAACCCTGGGATGGATATGATTATGACACGCTGGCTGATGACCTCAATCTTGTTATTGAGGAGCTTAATCTGAGTGACGCGACGCTGGTTGGATTTTCGATGGGTGGCGGTGAAGTGGTGCGGTACCTGACCCGATTTAGCAGCAGCCGGGTAAAGCAGATCGCGTTAATAAGTGCTGTTACTCCTTTCATGCTGAAAACAAAAGAAAACCCGGATGGCGTGGAGCCTTCTGTATTTGAGGAAATGATGAACTCCCTGAAAGAAGACCGTATTAATTTCCTTGATAGCTTCGGAAAGAAATTTTTCGGTGTCAATTTATTATCACATCCTGTCAGCACTCCTTTGCTGGATTATTACCGGATGCTGGCTTCCCTTGCGTCTGCCAGATCCACACAGCAATGCGCAGTTTCCTTTTCTCAAACTGATTTCAGAGAAGACCTTAATAACATAACAGTTCCCGTACTTATAGTGCATGGGGATGCCGATAAAACAGTTCCGATTCATGCAAGCAGTGATCGTACCGCATTGATGATACCCGGTTGCAGTTATCACGTATATGAAGGTGCACCGCATGGACTTTTTTATACACATCGTGAACAATTGAATAAGGATCTGATTCAGTTTTTGCGCGGGGAACTTGTTCCAGGCAAAATGCTGATATCTGACGGTGTTCAGTATGTATAGCGCGGGTAATAAAATCCGAAGAAAAAAATGTGAATAAAATTCCTCCGGCTATCGGAGGTTTTTTTGTGCCGGATCAAACCGCAGCGATAAATTCCGGGATAATTTTTTAACTATTCCCGCTTTTTTTAAAATTATCTGCGGCGAGGAAAACAATGCCAATCATCAGCCAGAACGCTGCCTTAAGCCAATTGCGGCTTTGAAAAGCTTCAACTGCGGCAGCACCAAAAAAGAGAAGAAAGATTGTAAAATTTGCATCTACTCTTATTTTTTTCATTTTACTAATGTTTGGTCTTAAATGCAACCCTTCATTTTTCAAAAGTATTTTTTCTCTTTACGATCTAGCCTGATATAGTTCAACTAGACTACTGATTTTGATCAGGAAACTGCATTTAAACTCTTTGATAAAAAATTCTGACTTTTCATTAAATTCTTATTTGCCTGCAGAACCTTATTGGGGAAGCCTTCCAAAAGAAGTGGATTTAAGTTTACGTACACACCTAGCCGTTTAAACCAGCTTTGTTTAAGAATATAGTGAAAGGCGAGTATACGCCGTACAATAGAGAGTTGGGTCTGTTAGGAGTTAAATGATATGAGAAACTTTCTGTGCGCAAGTGTATGTGCGTGAATAAACTTTACTAAGCATCCGACAAATACTATCAAGCATTAAAAATACCTGCGTTTGGCCCAATAACAAGGGTGGAGAGTACAGTTCAATACGATGCAAGGCTTTTCCGAATGCTAAATAATGTACTCTCAGAGTATTCGCATGCGGGCTAGTGGAAAAATATCTGTCTAGTAAATAGTAATGTTACTTCGCCGTTATTTTACAAACAATACAAACGCCAGAACTCAGTGTGGGTAAGAGTTCTAGCGTTTTAAAAGTGCCCGGAACAGGAATCGAACCTGCACATCCTTGCGAATACCAGATTTTGAGTCTG
>JAATGW010000544.1 GCA_015654495.1 Chitinophagales bacterium | reverse complement strand
CTGAGTTATTTCAACAGGCAGTTTAAATCAATAATGAGAATCTCCCCGAAATTTTATCAGCAGCAGAATAAAGTGAGGATTGGAGTTTAGGGAGGTCTACGTTATACGTTATACGTTCTACGTTTAACGTTAAACGTTAGTGAGTAGTGTTCAGGGTGACAGGTTTTGACTTTGAGATAAGGCTGGAGGCAACTCAATGAAAGAGAAAGAGGAAGAAAACAGAAACAGAAACAGTAACAGTAACCTTAGGCATGGGGAAAAAAATGCTTGGCATCAAATCTCCAAACGCCGGCTGTTCTCAGTACCCAGCTACCAGTACCCAGCAACCTACTTCTTACTAAACGCTCTCCACTGGCTGTTCCCTTTTGCCTCACTTCAGCCTTCGTACCTCATACTTCCTACTTCTTCAAATACATTACTTCCTTCACCAGCTTAACCGTACGACTTACATCAGGCAAATAACCGGCAACAAGATTGGGAGCATAATGCATTGGTGCATCAACAGCAGTAATTCTCCGAACGGGCGCATCCAGGTAGTCGAAGGCTTCTTTCTGAATGCGATAGGCGATTTCAGATGAAACAGAAGCAAAAGGCCACTGCTCTTCTACTATAACCAGGCGATTTGTTTTCTTCACACTTTCCAGAATTGTTTTCCAGTCCAGCGGGCGGATCGTTCCGAGGTCAATTACTTCAGCGCTGATATTTTCTTTTTCAAGTTCGGCTGCCGCGCCTAAAGCCACCTTCATCATTTTATTAAAAGAAACAATGGTTACATCTGTGCCCGGTTTTTTGACATCGGCTTTGCCGATCGGGATCAGGTATTCTTCTTCAGGCACATCGCCTTTTTCACCATACAACACTTCGCATTCCATAAAAACAACCGGATCGTCGTCGCGGATAGCGCTTTTAAGAAGTCCTTTTGCATCGTAGGGATTTGCAGTGGATATCACCTTTAACCCGGGAATATTCGCGTAAAGGCTTTCAAATGCGGTTGAGTGCTGAGCGCCGAGTTGACCGGCAGAACCACCAGGGCCCCGGAATACAATCGGACAACCAACCTGTCCGCCGCTCATAGCCAGCATCTTAGACGCAGTGTTCAGTATCTGATCCAGCGGAAGCACCGCAAAATTCCAGGTCATAAATTCAACAATCGGTCTCAATCCATTCTGTGCAGCACCCACTGCGATAGCTGTAAAACCAAGTTCAGCAATGGGCGTATCTATGATCCTTTTCGGACCAAATTCATCAAGCATACCCTGGCTCACCTTATAGGCTCCATTGTATTCAGCAACCTCCTCTCCCATCAGGAAAACCCGTTCATCCCTGCGCATTTCTTCCTGCATCGCTTCTCTCAGTGCTTCCCTTAATGCTATCTGTCTTGCCATACGCTTATTTTGAGGCAGCAAAAATATTGCAAGGGCTCCATTCCAGCAAATGATGTTTATGAATCGAAAACTGAGTTCACTAACAAAAAAACCGGCTCGGTTAATTTTATATTTTAAAAATTATGATATTCAGGGCTTACCCCAAAGTTCCAGTACTGCTTTCTGGTCGCTGTAGTTTTTAGTGTCGTACCAGAATTCAACTTTTATAATAGGAGATTTCTTTGCAGGCAACTGAATTGTGCGGCTATCCGTGCCAGCGGGAATATCGTTCCTCATCTCCACATTCAGTTTTTCTCCGTTTTTATAATGAAAAGTACACCTGTGCAGATTTACTCCTCCGCTCACGGAACGGATCTTAACAGCACTGAAAGGTTTGTTTTCCTCTGAAAGATTCATTTCATCATGGTTCAAGCCCTGGTTCACTTTGGCCTGAGCCAGTTTTTCCCACTCACGGTTATGAATCAACGAAGTTTCATCGTTTCTGAAACTGCCCATCACAATAAACATCGTAACCAGCATCGTTGTCATCAACAGCATGAATAAAGGCGATTGCTTTTTCATAGTTGAAGTTTTAAATAAATACAGCTTTCAGATCAGGTCACCAAATTACACTGTAAGAACGGCAGATACAACGCCTTCTGATTATTAAAATATTGTATGTGAAGTTTCTTTTTTTATTCACAGTATAACTTATTGAAAATCAAATTTTTATCTGATGTGCTGTTGACAAAAACAGGGGAAATTACGGTTCCCGGTCAAAAAAAAATCGCAGCCGGTTAGTCCGGCTGCGATCAGATTCTGTCATTTCTTTTTAGAAATTGAACAAAGCACCCACGCCGTATGCTGATGTACGTGCATTTGTGACTGTTTTCATATAAGAAAAACGTGTTTCGATATTTTTCTGATGACGACCTACGGCAATGCGAAAACCTGCATTTGCAGCTGGGCCAAAGCTTGCTCCGTATTTCGTATCGTAGTATTGGGAACCTCCTTCAATTACGGTAACTCCATAATCGCCATAGTGCAAACCGAATCCGCCTCCGAGAAACAGGCCGAAACGCTTTTCATTGGCTTTGGTTGAACCGGCACCAAAGTTCAGGTTCACCATCACAGGAGCATTTACCATAAAACGAAGTGTGTTTTCTTCGGTAACATAGCCGCCATAATTTTCATAGGCATAAGTTCCGGCAAAACCTACATTTAAAGGAACACCTACTGAAACAGACATAGCTTCTGTTTCAAGAAAATTAAAACGTGGAGAATAAGTGAGCGTGCCGAAACCGCCAAGATCGGTAGCCGGAGCATCAACAATGAAGATACCGAATCCGACACCATGCATGAACCTTTGTGCTTTAACCGCATGCATACTTCCAATCAACAACAAAAATGTAAATAGCTTTTTCATAGAGTTGGGTTTAATAAAGAAATATGAATCATTTAAATGAATCACACTAAAACGGATGCCGTTTAAAAAAATTTCATCTTTTCAAAGGAGTTTGATCAACGGTGAAGATAAAAATATATAAATCATTGATTTCGACTTCAACTCAGATTTTCAATCACCATTGCGGAAGCACCACCTCCACCATTGCAGATGCCGGCTGCTCCATATTTAGCGGATTTTTGTTTGAGAATATGTAGTAAGGTGACTATGATTCTGGCACCACTGCAGCCCAGGGGATGTCCGATAGAAACAGCACCACCATGTATATTAACAGTCCCGGGATTCAGTTTAAGCCTTCGGCTGTTTTCAATTCCCACTACCGAAAATGCTTCATTGACTTCCCAATAGGAAATATCTCCCATCTTTAATCCTGCTTTGGCAACAGCCTTTGGTACAGCAATTGACGGCGATGTAGTAAACCATTCCGGAGATTGTTCAGCATCTGCATAGGAAAGAATTCTCGCCAGTGGTTTTAATCCGAGTTCATCAGCCTTCTCTTTACTCATCAGAACAAGTGCAGCAGCACCGTCGTTAAGCGTGGATGCATTCGCAGCAGTCACTGTTCCATCTTTAATAAAGGAAGGTTTTAGTGAGGCTATCTTATCAAATTTTACATTGAAGGGCTCCTCATCTCTTGCGAAGTATGTTATCTCTCCTTTTCGGCCAGCGATTTCAACAGGTACAACTTCGTCAGAAAATTCACCGCTCTCCCAGGCACGCTGACTTCTTTTATAACTTTCTATTGCAAACTCATCCTGTTCTTCTCTGCTTATGCCACATTCTTTTGCACAAAGTTCAGCTGCAAAACCCATGGCTTTTCCATCATATACGTCGGTGAGCCCATCTTTCGCGAGGCCATCAATTAATTCGCCATTTCCATATTTATTTCCCCAGCGCATCTGAGGGAGATAAAAAGGGATATTTGTCATGCTTTCCATTCCTCCGGCCACAACTATGCCGGCATCGCCTAAGCGGATACTCTGCGTGCCCGAAGCAATGCTTTTCATACCGCTTGCACAAACTTTATTGATCGTTGTACAATTCACCGAATCTGCCAGACCTGCAAAGCGGGCTGCCTGTCGTGCCGGCGCCTGCCCCAGATTTGCCTGGATAACACAACCCATCAACACATCCTCAACAGCATTTGCATCTATGCCTGCGCGTTTGATTGCTTCTTTAATAGCCAGTGCGCCTAATTGTGTTGCTGAAAAATCCTTTAATGCGCCTCCAAAACTTCCGACTGGTGTTCTTACTGCTGATACTATATATACTTCTTTCATTTTTTTTCTTTAACCGGACCTGCAAAATTAATCATTTCCGATCCTTTTAAGAACTGCGTTGAATTACATCCTTTTCTTTACTTCTGATGGAAACTATCACCGATAAATGCAAGGGCATCGGTAATTCCTGTACGCCAGTAGGTCCAGTTATGCGCTCCATCCCTCACTCTGAATTCATGAGGCACGCCCTTTTCCGTTAATGCAATATGAAGGAGGCAATTGCCTTTTATCAGGAAATCATCATCGCCGCAATCAATCCAGTAGCGCACTTTACGCAAATCGTTTACTGATTTATCAGCTACAATTTTCATGATATGATTATCAGTAAAAGTTTTGGTTACCCTTGCCGATCCCTGTAACCCGCGACCAAAAAGTTGCCCGAAAGTCGCATTGTAATTATTATCCGGCATTTTCTGTAAACCCTCCTCATCGGTAATAAATGCACTCAATGGCGCTGCTGCAGCAAAAAGATCGGGATATTTCAACGCATAAATAAGTGTACCGTATCCCCCCATTGATAAGCCTGCAAGTCCACGGTATTTTTTTTCTGCCTTGATCCTCCAGGATTTTTCAATAGCGGGAATCAATTCTTTGATGAAAACATTTTCATAGTCTGCTTTTCAATCGTAAGCCATTATCTCAAAACTGGAATCT
>JAATGW010000060.1 GCA_015654495.1 Chitinophagales bacterium | reverse complement strand
TGGATGGAAATAGTAGATGATCCTGAGCGCGCCCAGGAGTTCACCTACCATCATCCATCCCCTGCAGGAATGTTAGCTAACATCATTTTTCCGCCGCCGGCGGATACAATCAATACCGGTATCAATCAGTACAAAAATAAAACTATCCGATAGGCCTTTACAAGTGTAAAACATCAAAACCAGGCGGGAAAATAACCTCAGAACTTATGTAAGTTCATCAAGAGGCGAGTCCAATAATACAATAAACAGATTTGCTCTCCCTTATTCAGCAGACCCTATTAAATTTATTTTTAAACTGTATAATAATCGTCGGCAACGGTCAATGCCTCACTGATGATGTCCATCCCGAGATCGATTTCTTCAGCGCTGATACATAGGGGAGGAGCAAGGAAAATATAATTCCATCTCACAAAAGTGTACATCCCGAGTTCCTTCAGCTTTTCCGCAACTTTATTCATAACGATCATTTCGGAAGGACGGGCATTGAATGGAGCCATGGGCTCTTTTGTAGCCCGGTTTTTCACCAGTTCAATACAGCCCAGCAGTCCGGTATTTCTGAAATCACCGATACTCGGATGTTTCTTTTTAAGGATTTCCATTTTTTGTTCGGTGTATTTGCCCATCTCAATTGCATTGACGATCATCTCATCTTCTTCATAGATCTTCAGCACTTCCACTGCCGCAGCGCAGCAAACGGGATGTGCATTATAGGTCATTCCGATCATCAACGGGTGATTCTTATAGTGGGCTGCAATTTTATCCGAAATAATTACTGCCCCAAGTGGGAGATAACCGGATGTAATGCCTTTTGCAGTAACAATCATGTCCGGTATAACGCCGGAATTCTGAACGGCAAACCAGTTCCCGCAGCGCCCGAAGCCGCTCATAACCTCATCAGCAATCAGCAGGATATCATATTTGTCACATAGCGCCTTTACTTTCACCAGGTAATCAGGCGGATATTTTATACATCCCGAGGAACCGCTTTCTCCTTCCATCAAAATCGCCGCAATATTTCCAGGTCCTTCAAATTGAATAACCCTTTCGATATGTGAAACACATTCGCGGCTGCAACTATCAGGTTCTTTGTTCCAGGGACAACGGTAGCAATAAGGATCTTCCACATGAATGATATTCGGGACCTGCTGACTATCTGCCGCGAGTTTGCGTGGATCGCCACCGGCACTCATAGCTCCGTATGATGCGCCATGAAATGCGCGGTAACGCGCGATGATCTTATGCCGGCCTGTATACATGCGCGCCAGCTTGATTGCATTTTCAATCGCTGAAGCGCCACATACAGTGAAAAATGTTTTGTTTAAATCGCCGGGCGTACGTTCAGCCAGCATCTTCCCTAATTCTCCTCTTGGTTTCGTAACCAGCGAGGGAGTAACATAGCTGACAGCCTGCATCTGTTCCATAACGGCACGGGTTACCCGCTGATCACCATGACCGATATTCACATTCATCAGACCTGAAGAAAAATCCAGGTACCGTTTTCCATCGTAATCATATAGGAATACGCCCTTCGCATGGCTGATGGCAATAGGAGCAATTCCGGACTGTTTTCCCCAGGAAAAAAGGGTATAATCGAGATTGTTTTTTACAACAGCAGCAGTTGCTGATTTTTGAGCGGTTGGCTGCACGGTTTACGATTTCCTTCAAGTTACGCAAGGTAATCGGATCCGCCACCACGGATTGGATTACCCGGGAGGAAAAATCAAACTCGCGACTCCGGCATTCAACGCTGTGTATTTTTTCTCAGGCTAAAACTTTATTGCGGTAGTCCGGAATGGGTATATTGTTCCTTACAATTCAACAGATGCTTTTGTTCCTCTGCTGTAAATAAATCCTGCAGCTGGATATTCCTGGTTCTCTGATCTCTTAATTTGATGTCTCTCCATAGATTGCTCTTCCCATTAAAGCCATATCTGTACTTCAAAGAACTTAAATCAAATTTACGGCCAGGCATCAACATACCGACAGGATAATAATCCTGCTGTGTTGAACTTTCTGCGAGGTAATTCGTTGTGCTGCTCATGCCATTACAGAAAAAATCCACCAAATCAAAAAATTCAGTGACGAGGATAAAAATGCCGTACCTAAAACCATCGATGCTCTGTCAGTGAGGTTAAAGCGCGTAAAGCTAATGCTCGCTAAATTAAAAAAACAACTCCGAATCTGTCCCGGCGGTTATACTATAGTGTTACGTCCTATTTATTTGCTTTTTACAAACAAACACTCAGGCATTTTGCAGTTCTTTGTTTTAAAGCACTCTCCGGCTATCCGGATGGTTAATTATAGAAAGTTCATAGAGATTGCCTGCCATAATTTATTTGCGGTACTTTTTGCGCGGATTTCTTTTGTTGTGATAGTTCGAGGTAACAAAAACCAACTGCTGATCAGGATCCACTGTGTAGATAATTGTGTAGGGATATTTCTTTACTCCCAGCTCGTAAAAAGATTTGTATTCATTGCGCCAGCGGGTGGGATGACTGCAGATCAGGCTTAAAGCATTATCTACTGCCAAAATAAAATTATCTATCGCTTTCAGGCTTCTTTCTGCATACCATCTTAAAGCAATTTCATAATCCTCCTGTGCACGTTCATGCAGGATATAACCATAGCTCATTTCTTCTGCGCAGATTTTAACAGCTTCTGTATACGCCGCTTACTTTCCCGGGATGTAACCATTTTGGATTTACCATTTTTATAGTCCGGATAACGTCTGTCCAGTTCCGCTATAAGTGCATCGGTATACACAACCGCGCTTGCTTCAATCTGACTTTCCTTAATGGCATAAATGGCCTTCACTTTTTTATCGTCTGCCACTTCCAGGTAACTGTGAAGCT
>JAATGW010000635.1 GCA_015654495.1 Chitinophagales bacterium | reverse complement strand
TACCCGGGTGTAAGGGTGCACCAGGATACAGGGAACTCAGAATATCTCCGGCTTTTTTCTGATTTGAATATGTTTTATCTGAAGGATCTGCGGTGCCTACTAATGATAATGCATAAAATACCGCCACCTCTTTATCTGATGGATGATCTGTATTCATTTTTTCCATCGCCTTTTCAAAAAGCAGACTTCGGGTGCGATGATCAATTGTATTCCAGTCTCTGTAAAACACAGCCATTGCATTTATATAGTCTGATTCGATCGATGTTTTTTCTTTGAGAGATTGTGCGATGTTGATAGCTTTATTTCCTTTTTCAAGCTCGGAGGGAGTAGGAGGAGAAGGCCAAACCTGATGGTAATTGCTCATAGCGATTCCCCACCAGGCCATTGCGCAGGTTGGTTCAGTATCAACTATTCCTGCAAATATTTTTTCTGCTTCGTCATATTCAAATGAATGCAGCAAGGCAATGGCAAGACTGAAATCTTTTTCTGATTCTGAAGAACAGGAATTTCTGAAACTTACAGTACCGAATTGTCTATCAGCCGGGCCGCATACTACCAGCCGACCGCGTTTCAGGTCCATTTGATCTGATACCTTTTGGGCATCGGTTTTTTCGTTTTCAGCACAATTTGTTCCTGATAAGAATAATAAGGCAAAAAATGACCTAAGAAAAATAGTAGATAGTTTCATGCAATAGATTTGATACAGGGGCCGGGTTGATTCCTTGTATCTGAATGCAAAAGAGGGATAGACTAAATTACAAAACCTGGCGGATATTCACCTCGTTGGTGTTTAGCGGAACGCGAACAATTGTTTAAATTTTATTAATCCCGGCAAGCACTAACCAGTTGCGTGTTTCCGTGTTTTTTATTCCATTCTCAGACTTTTTACCGGGTTTAACATAGCTGTCTTTATTGCATGAAAGCTGATCGTCAGTAACGCTATAAGCGAGGCCAGAATTCCTGCGGCTGGGAAAATCCACCAGCTGATTTCTATCCTGTATTCGTAGTTGAGCAGCCAGTTATTCAATGCCCACCATGCTAGCGGAAATGAAACAAGGCAGGAAATAACAACCAGGGTCAGAAAATCCCTTGATAACAATGTGACCAAGCCAGCTACATTGGCTCCTAATACTTTTCTTATTCCGATCTCCTTTGTTCTGCGCTCTGCGGTAAATGCTACAAGACCGAGTAATCCAAGACATGAAATAAAAATAGCCAACGCAGCAAAAATACCTGATACCTTACCCGTTAATACTTCAGCTTTGAACTTGTTTTCAAATTGTTCATCCACAAACCGGAATTGCAAGGGGAATGCCGGATTGTCTTTCTTCATAATGGCTTCAATAGTTTTGACTGCATTCGCCACATGGCCTGGTTTGATACGTGCATAAATATAATCGACGGGCAGATCCTGTTTGCAGAAAAAGAGAACAGGTCCGGGCTTGCCATAAATATTTCCAAACAGGTAGTTATCCACAACTCCCACTACTGTGAGATTTGTGAGTATACCCGGTTCGTTGCCGCGTGGCGAGCGAATGATTTTCCCCACCGCCTTTTCAGCACCCAATAGTTCTGCAAAAGATTCATTGATGATCACATTATTGCTTTCATTTCCGGAGCCCGCGTCAAAATCCCTTCCCTTAATGATTTTCATGCCCGAAGTACTAAAATAGCCAGGAGTAATATTTCTGTGTGCAATGGAAATGTCACTGCCGGTTGGTTTATTATCCCATTGAAAGCGGTTGTCAGTATTTCCTCCGTTGACTGTCGGATGGTCTGTAGCGGCCGCGTTAACTATCAATCCGGATTGTAAAAGGTCCTGTTTAATTCGTGGAAATATTTTACCTATATCATGTTGCATATCCAGTTCGATCAGGTTTTCTTTTTCAAAACCACGCTTGCGGTTTTTTACATGCTGTATCTGCATGTAAACAATTATCGTGCTGATGATGAACAAAACGGATACGCTGAATTGAACCACAACCAAACCCTTTCTGACAAATGTTGCGGATCCATTTTTGATCCGCATACCCTTAAAAACGGATATGGGTTTGAAAGAGGACAAATAGAATGCGGGGTAAATTCCGGAAATCAGGCCACATGCTAATGCGATCAATATTAAACCCGAAATATGCCAGGGATTGGTAAAACTTATTTCGAGAGATGTCTGCATCAGCTGATTAAACCAACCCATTGACAGTGCAATAATTGCCAATGCCGTTAAAGCAGCAATCAGTGAAAGGAATATAGATTCACCCATAAATTGCAGAACCAGTTTTGTTCTGTTGGCGCCGAGCACTTTGCGGACACCTACTTCAGTCATTCTTTTCTGACTTCTGGCAGTTGCCAGATTCATAAAATTGATGCATGCGATGAGGAGTATAATCCACGCAATCGCCAGTAACATTTTTACCTGTTCAATTCTGCCTCCGCCCGTTGCCTTACCGTCGCGGAACTCGTTGAACAACCGCCACTTGCTCATCGGAAACAGAAATGCTTCATTTTTTTGCGTAGAGTTTTTCTGCTCAAGAAAATGTTTGAGCTTTTCATTAATGATCACCGGATCTGCATTCCTGTCTAACTCAACATATGTAAAGGGTCCATAGCTTTCCCAGGAATCTTCTTTGCTGATATACGGAGCAAGCCACTCGGATTGCAGTGAGGAATTCGCTGGAAAATCTTTTATAATCCCTGAAATCACATAATCCTTTTCATTGTTGAATCGCAGTTTTTTCCCCAGCAGATTTTGTTCTTCCCCGAAAAATTTCCGCGCGGTTTTCTCAGGTAGTACAATGGAATATAAGTCGGGAAATGGTTTTGACGGATTACCCTGGATAAATGTAAAGCTGAACATACTGAACAGAGAAGGATCGGTAAACCTGCCCCCTGCATAAACTGATTTATTTCCAATGCCAAACAATGCCTCCTGTTCCGTATCAGAAAAGCGTGCAGTATTTACAATTCCGGGAATCTCTTTTTGCATAGCTGTTCCCATCACCCGGGGTGTAGAGCCCATCGTGAAAAGCCTTCCATCGAAATTTATTGTTACCCGAACCGAATAGAGGTAATCTTTCCTGGTATTGAAGTCGTCGTAACTGAATTCATTTTCCGCCCAAAGAAAAAGCAGGGCTGCACAGGCGATACCAATGGCCAGTCCGGAAATATTCAGGAAATCATATGACCTGTTTTTCCAAAGATTCCGCAAAAGCATTTTAGTATAAGATCTGAACATGGTGCCTGATTAAATAGGAAGTAATGATCCAAATGCAAAGACCCGGTGAAAAGTAGAATGTTGCATCGGATATCAGCCTGTTTAGCTGTATTGAACTTCACAATTCAGGATAAAAAGGAATTTTAAATGTTATGCATTTCAGCGAATTCTGCAACGCTTTATTTAGATAATAGTGATTGAATGATCGAATCTTCCACAGGTGCTTTTAGTGGCAATACCGAATCGATCATATTGTTTGGAACTGTCATCGACAAAACATATTGCTGTACTTTCCACTCGTCGCCTTGTTTTACAAGTACCCCCGAACCTCTGCAAAGTTTCATTTGCGTACTAAGCAATTCATCAAACCATGCAAGATTTCCTGTTTTATCAAAATAGATATGGCGATCAAGTGATTTAAAATTCCAGGCAGCGCCCTTATCGAATGCAGGTTTGGCCCAGATCATAAATTCATCCTTGTTCCATACCTCAGTTGCATCAGTACCAATAAATGTGGCATCATCGGTATAATAGTTAAAGTATTTATTGTAATCAGCTTTTGCCGCTGCAATATTGAAAGAGTCTAATAGATTTCCGATAACGATTTTATCATCAGCCAAAGAGTTTTTCTCTGCGGTATTACTGTTACAAGCTGTAAAGACAAAAATAAATACTAAACCGATAATTGTTTTCTGCATGCGATTTTGTTTTAACCAGATGAGTGTTATTAAATCTACACATTTTAAAAATGATAACCAGGGAATCGCACGGAGACCGTTATCGGAAAACAAACCTATTTCTGCTTCACTGCTTCTTCCACTACCCTTCCGTTTTCGTGTACAAGAAATTTCAAAACATTTCCCTTGTCATTTTTTACAAATTCAAAACGCAGATCGCGTTCAGTAATAAAAAAGCTTGTATCTGATTCAGGCAGAAGGTGGTAGTTTTTCACGCCCGCGATTAAAAGCAAGCCATTATTTTCTTTTTGAATTTCACATGTTCCTGCATCAGGTGCAAGATAAAAACCTGTAAGGCTTTTCAACGTTTCATCAGAAAGTTTAATGGTTGTCCGGTTATTTTGGTGGGGAGCTTCCGCATGATCATAACTAAGAATGCGATGCATTTTCCACTCATTATCTTTCAATAACCAGAGATGAGTGAATTTTGCCAGTCCTTCACGTTTTTCACTACCACCGTTCTGCGTAACATAAAAATAATGGTCACCCAAAAGTATTGCACCATAAATTTTATTTCCATCTCTCAATGGATAAACATGGAAGGTACCAGGTACGGCTTCCCTTCTGATTTTAACCCCTGAATTTCCACAGATATTATTCCGCATCGCTTCATTCATTTTTTCAACACCCAGGGTGATACCACCTTTGTCATGATAGAATTCCACACCCGTTGCGAGATACTGTTCCATCACGGCAATATTGCAGCTATTGTACCCTGACCAGAAAATGCTGTCTTTTTGAATCAGGAGTGTGGTTAAATTCTTTTCTTCGTCCTGTGCAAAAACTGAAAATGACAGGACTAATGCGATAAAACAGCTAATTGATTTCATCCTGAACTCCTTTAAATTGTTCTGTTGTTGATAATTGTTCATATTAATCTTTGTTTTTCTTCCTTTCAATGAGATAGCTGATAACAAGACTGATACCGCCAAATAATAATATCATGGCAAAAAATGCACCCTGGCGAGGAACATTAAGGTGATCTGAAGCAAAGTTTCCCAGCAGGATGCCCATGGAAATACCAATCAGCAGAAGGCCGTAACGGAGAGTAGCCGAAATGATCCCGTTACGGTTATAAAAATCCTTCGGCGTTAGTCCGCGATTCAGAAGAGACATACGCTCACGGTGACGGGTCATCAGCACAACATAGATAATACCGAAAATGGCTGCGATTGCTACAGTAGACACTAAAAAGTCCCTTAATATTTCATGCATAGTCGATGGATTAGAGATATGACAGAATCAACAGAAATCCGGTTACAAAAAATATTTTTTCGGGAATCAATGATTTTTGTAACCGGAAAACAAGTACTTCTGTCAAACATTTGTAGTGGAGATACAAGATGACCGGTATTATATCAGCCGAATCCTTGAAGGAGATTCCTTATATTATCGGTATATCATTGACAGCCATAAGAAGATGGTGTATTCAATGGCATTAAGAATCCTCGAAAACGCACATGATGCGGAAGATGCTTCGCAGGAAATTTTTATGAGGGCTTATGAACAGTTGGACAGTTTTCAGTGGAAATCAAAATTTTCTACCTGGCTCTATACCATTGCTTACAGGATCTGTATTTCGAAAATCAAAAAGAGTAGTCTGAAAACGGTTTCAATCGATGATGAAATTTTAAACAGTTATCCTTTCGACAGTCAGACAATTGAAAAAATCAGTGCTGCGGAAACAGAAAAGGTTGTAAAAAAAGCGATTAATAAACTTCCCAAAATAGATGCCCTGCTGGTTACACTGTATTACCTGGAAGAGAACTCAATAAAGGAAATTGCTGAAATTACGGGGCTGACAATGTCGAATATTAAAGTGAAATTGTTCAGGGCCAGAAAAGAGCTGGAATGCGATTTGCATTTCTTAATCTGATTTTCAGGAAATGAAAGACGAAAAGTTTAAAAGCTTATTAAAAAATGCCCGACTCGAAGAGCCAGGGCCATCGTTTACTGATGATCTGATGATAAAAGTCGAAACCCGGGAATATCTCAGTATCAGTCCAGGCATTCAGCATCTGTTGCAGGCAACAATGCTGAAAGAGCCTTCTGAAAATTTTACTGAAAAATTGCTTGTTCGTATTCCACTGGCTGGACCTGAATTTTCGGATCCGGTTATCAGCAGAAAGATTTTCATTGTTCTGGCAGGCATAATCGTGATGATGGCAATTGTTGGAATTGTGGTTTTCAGAGCACCTGAGTACCCGGTTCTACCTGCAATAGAAAAGAGGGAGATCTATACGTGGATACAACAGGGAATAGAATTCTTTTCCAACTCCCAAACAGTTTTTGTATGTCTGATAGCTACAACATTACTCCTGCTTTCGGATTATTTTTTCTGGCGCCGTTTCAGAAAAATTACCGGGTAGAGCAGGTTAAGTTTCGGCTATCCGTAAGCGCCATGTCTCCTGGATTTTAGCGTTAGCCTTTATCTCCCGTAGCCCGGTTTCCGTTGTACTTCCAATCAGGTATTTTAATGAGCTTAGTTTTGCATAATCGTCTGCGGCGATTTTGTCAATCCTGAATCCTTGTTTCCGGAAAAAAATTTCGGCGCTTTCAAAACTTTCGAACATTTTGTCTTTAATCCGCTGCTCTTTCAAAATGCCCTTCAGGCTATCGCTTTCACCATTGTCGTAGTTCTGCATCGCAGACTTTCGGTAGATATCTCCGGTGATCCAGTAGCCACCTCTTTCACTAAGTATTTCGCGGATGATGGCGCATAATTTTTCTTTTTCCTGATCATCCAGGTACATGAGGAGCCCTTCATTAATAATGATCAATGGGCCGGGCGGAAACGATCCTGCAATCTTTTTAAAGCTTGTTTCATCAAGTGCATTCAGTGGCAGAATTTCCAGATTTCCTTTTATTAAATGATTGTTTTCAAGAAGTGATGAGATCAGTTCTTTTTTTATACCGATCAGATCCGGTAAATCGGTGTCTTTGTAATACACATTCTTTTCTGATACGGTTTTCAATCCCCGAAAAGAGAACCCGGATGAAAGCTCCATGATATTTGTTATACCCAACCCGTCCATCAGCTGATCGATGCTCCAGTACCTGCTTTCAAAATGAACGATCTTTTTCCAGAATCCAGGATCGGAATTGGAGAAATCGGGAGAGTATTTTTCCGGCAGGGAAATTAATTCCGCAGCCTCTTTTGCGAAAGGGATATTGGTATACCCTTTTAATAATAGCAGCGCTTTGGCAGTAGGACTGATCAGGCTATAATCACGTGAAGCTTTGTTTTCCGGCATATTTTATTCTGAATTAAAAGGAACCCGGCTAACCTAATTCTGGTTAAAGCTGCAAAATTATTTTTTACAGGAATTGTCCTGCAGCACACTCATACCTCCTGCCATATTGGTTACATTTTTAAAACCATGCTGCATGAGTATATAACTTGCCTGCGGACTGCGATGGCTATGTGAACAGAATACAATAATTTCTTTGTTTTTGTAAGAATTGAGTGTTGCAATCTTTGCTTCCAGTTCCTGTATCGGGAGATTGATTGCATTTTTCAACGTTCCGAAATCCGGATCGGCCTTGCCCTCGAATTCCTCTTTTGTTCTTACATCAAGAAGGACCAGGTTCGGATGAGTGCTTATGTATTGACAAAGCTTAGCAGGTTCTATTGTTTTAAAATGGATGGTTGATTTTTTAACCAACTGCATATTACACTGATCGCAGGTGCCGGCGGAATTGTGTAATTTATTATCGCAGTCATAGCCACAGGGAGTACATTGGTATTGATCTGCATCAGAATTCGACTTTGTTAATTGAAAGGAATTGAAACCTGACAGGATAATGAATAATACAACCAAAAAAAATAACGCTTCAGGTTGCAGAAAGTACTTTGCCATTCTCAAAGTCATTTGATGTAGTGGCTGAATTGATTTGGAATTAATTGCTTTCATCGTTATTGTTAATGAAGATTAATATCAATTTCGTTGCGCGTGAATATTTTATTTTGAATTTGTTTCAAATGCAGTTATAGCCAGAATATTTTGTCTGATTAAAGTTAGTTATTTCAGATGATGTGCAGCTGAACGAACCAGGAACACCATCAGGGCCGATCTGACCGGGGAATTAGTTTTTCAGAATACTATCTGCCCGGAATATGATTTGGTCATACTTAGCCGCAATTTTTTCCAGAGGTTTTATTGGGGGCAGATCAGATTGCTGGAATTGTTCGATAAGAGGAACTGTTAAAGATATTTTCAGCAGTTCATGCAGATCATTCAAACGGATTTTTTTTGTATCGATTGATTTTAGGAGATTTCTGTGAGCGGCATTAGTCAGATTGTACCTTTCTTCACTCTTTTTCAGCAGATCCTGGATTTGTACACGGAGTAATGAGTCTTTAATACCGGTAAGATGTCTTTCTGCCGAAAGGTAATATGCCATATTCTTTTGATCAAAATTATTGAATTCCTCAGTGGAGTCTTTAGTGCTGCGTCCGATCTGTTCAAGGTCGTTTTCAAAAGATTTTAAGGCAGGGCTTTTATTTACCATTTCGATATAAAGTGCCTGAACAAGGTCTGAGGGTGTTCGTTTTATTTCGGCTGAAATGGAACTTTTTTCGGTCAAAGCTTCAGGTGCACTTGCAATTGTAGTGTCTGCCGTTTTTGTTCTGCACGAAGAAAACAAAATAATAAAAAGAACTGACAGCTTAATAATAGGATTTCTGGAATAGTTGGACAGGCTCATAAAATTTTTCAGATTTGAATTAAATAAGGTTTCACAAGAAACAAAATATATTAAAAGGGATAATCGAATTCTTCCTGCATCTAATCACTATTCTTAATTCCAAACAGCTCCCTGGATGTAAGCACTCCGTATTTTTTCAAGAACTCACTTTTCCGTACGGGTCACTGTGAAGTTGACAATTTTAATGGGTTTCTTCCTGCTCTTTAGTCGGAATGGCTTCTCACAAATCAACCGGCCACCGGTATACCTGATTAAAACAGATACTGTCTTATCCTGAAATAGGTGACAGTTGCTGACCGATATCATACATAATCTGGAGAAAATAAATCATCATGGAAAGCGGGCAGATGCGATTGTAAAAAGGATGCTGCAGCATAGTCACAGCAGCAGTGCTGGTATTAAAGAGGAAACGGATCTTAACAGCCTGGTGGATGAATTTCTTGAACTGGCATATCATGGTTCCAGAGCCAAAGATTCACAGGATTCTGAGAAGAAATCATTTCATGCCGATCTTCATAAACCGGCTGTTCCCTACTGCCTACTGCCTAATCTGAACCACATAGGCACATAGTACACATAGAAAAACACATAGAAAAGTGCATAGGGATCAGATCTTCATAAGCCGGCTGTTCCCTTCTGCCTACTGCCTTCTGCCTAATGTGAACCACATAGTCACAGAGTACACATAGAAAAACACATAGAAAAGTGCATAGGAACTATATCTTCATAAGCCGGCTGTTTTCTACTGACTACCATCTACTGCCCTGTATTTCCAGACCCCAGACTTCAGCCTCCAGACTTTCATTGGCTGTTCCCTTCTGCCTACTGCCTAATCTGAACCACATAGGTACATAGTACACATAGAAAAACACATAGAAAAGTGCATAGGGATCAGATCTTTTTAAGCCGGCTGTTCCCTACTGCCTACTGCCTACTGCCTAATCTGAACCACACAGAGTACACATAGAAAAGTGCATAGGAACTTTATCTTGATAAGCCGGCTGTTTTCAGTGTCCCCCGGGTTACCAGATGTGTATCTGATTTATTAAACTAACCCGGTAGCATAAATGAATAGGCCTATCTTTAAGGAGACTCGTTCATCGCTTGATTTCGAATAACATAAAATTGAAAAGTCAGCATTACAGAAGGGACTCGATTGGTCCATACATAAAAATTTGTATGGCAACAATTGTATTGCTGACTTTTATTCCGGATATAGTAATTGCACAAAGCCAGAAAACCGATAGCCTTATACTTTTACTGAAAAATGCGCCTGCCGATAGTAATCGTGTGAAAACACTCATGCAAGTTGCAAGTACCTATTATTTTTCGAAGCCGGACAGTTGTTTGTTTTATTCCAAACAGGCGACAATGCTTTCTGACTCTATCAATTTTATTCCAGGTAGTATTAATGCCAGAAATAATGCAGGTGAAGCTTACAGGCTTATGGGCAATTATCCTGCGGCATTGAAAGAACAAAAAGATGCGCTAGCCTTAAGCGAAAAAAATAAAGACATCGACGGGATAGGATCCAGCATGGGATTTATAGGATTAAACTATGTTGAGTTTGGCGAATACCGTCAGGGTCTGCAATATCTCCAGCAGGCCCTCATCATAAATAAAAGAAACGGAGACCAGATTCTTAAAACATTTGTAACAACCAATATAGGGAATGCATATGACCTTATGAAGATGCCGGATTCAGCATTGTATTATCAGAAACTGGCTGCTGCAAAATATCAGGGCCTTACTCACGGACCTCTAAAGAGTTTGTACCTGACCAGAATGGGGAATGCATTCAGCCAGCTTGGACAAACAGATTCGGCAATGTATTATTATCAGACCGCAATGAGGCATGCGGATAAAGTAAATGACAAGGTAAATGAGTGGCTGATGGCATTTTATGGCCTCAAGTTTATAGTATACTTTCTTCCTTTTCATGATAAACATCAGCGTCATCTTTGTGTGACGAACCTATTACATGTTCTAAAACTTTAGGAAGCGTTCGAGAGTGGGGGTAATCACACCATTCATGTATTTCGTCACACTCAAACATCATATTCACGAAGTACTATCAAAGGTCGTTTGAAAGTCGCAGAGTCAACTTGTGAAAAAAGTGTTCCTAAATTTTTTTTGAAAATGAACAACAATTATAATTGCCAGAGCCAGACACGCAATTATTATGTAAGAACTTTGCAATCCATGGAAAGAAAGTAAGTACTCTATCATCAGCTACAATATTGTCGAATTT
>JAATGW010000260.1 GCA_015654495.1 Chitinophagales bacterium | reverse complement strand
GCCAGTGCCATATACTCAGTTCATTGAATAGTTTAACTTTTGCGGAATCTTGAGATTTTACAAGCGGGTTTACCAGGCTATCTTCTACAGTGGGTTGAGCAGTTAAATTTGCTGCTGTTAGCTGCATACCCAGTAATAGTAGTAAATGCCTGCCGCTCATAGTTTACAATATATGCAATACCCGATATCTAAGTGCTGACATTAAATGCTGAGCCAAACGCTCATAAGTCTTATGAGAAAATAATGTCAAAAAAAACCAACCGATTTTAATTCTCTCTGTCAAATATGTAGTTGCCCGAAAATCCCGATATTCTGTTAGCCCGATAAAGGTAAATATTCGATTGGGTAAGCTGATGCTTTAATCAGCTGGTAAGGTTACAATGAATTCTGTTCCTTTTCCGGGTTCGCTACTCAGCTTTATTTCGCCATTATGGGCTCTCACTATATCATACGATAGAGACAATCCCAATCCGGTTCCCTGTCCTGTAGGTTTTGTGGTAAAGAATGGCTGAAATACTTTTTCAATAAGTTTTGCAGGTATACCGTCACCGTTGTCTTTTACAGTGATGACAACTCCATGGGGTAACGCTTTTGTAGTCAGTATGACTTCGGGGTTATACTCAGGGTCCTTGCTTCCTTTTTCTGCCACAGCATAAAATGCATTATTAAAGAGGTTGAGAAATACCCGGCCTATGTCCTGAGGCACCACACTAAATTTCCCAAGATCCGGATCCAGTTTGGTTTTGATTTCGGAATGAAAATTTTTTTTCGCAGAATCCTGCGTAGCCTTTGCTCTCATCCCATGAAATGAAAGACGAAGATATTCGTCCGCAAGTGCATTGATATCTGTAGGCACTTTTTGTCCCGAATTATTTCTGCTGTGCAGAAGCATGGATTTAACAATTGCATCTGCGCGTTTTCCATGGAGTGTAATTTTATTCAGATTCTGTTCCAGGTCGGATGCAATTGCATTAAGCTCGTTGCTATCACCTGTTTTAATTGCTTCCCTGATTTCTCCGATGAGTTCAGTGTTCAGCTCAGAAAAATTATTTACAAAATTCAGTGGATTCTGAATCTCATGAGCAATACCGGCCGTCAACTCTCCGAGTGATGCCATTTTTTCTTTTTGAATTAATTGTTTCTGTGTATCATTCAACTCGGTCAATGTTTGTTCAAGCTGATCTTTCTGTTGGGAGATCTCCATCTTCTGAACGTTGAGCTGGCGGTTTACTTTTTGTTTCTGGCGATTCTGAATGAAAAGAATTGCGGCAAAAATCACAAACAATCCCAGGCCACCTAATAAGAGTAGTCTTGTTTGCCTTTGTGTTTTTAGGTCTTTATCCAGAATATTGATCCGAAACTGCTGCAGTTCATTTTTTTTTGCTTCTGCCTGAAATCTTTCTGCCTCTATTTTTTGTTGCAGTTCTGAATTCGTTGCACGGTTCTGCAGTTCCCGGTTTTTAACTTCTGCTTCCAGCTTTCCGATATCCGCCTCGCGCTGAACTGCAATCAGTTTCTGCTCCTGCAACTGTTTCTCTTTATCGGCCTGGTCGCGCAAAAGCTGTGTTTCAAAAGCCCTTACCAGGGCGAATTGCTGGTTACCGGCAACCTTCTGAATACTGTCATTTCTTTTTGTATTCAGTCGTTGATTTCGTTCCAATATTTCCAGGGACCGTAATGCATTCGATGTATCTCCCTTTTGCTTATAATACAGGTACCAGTATTTTGGAAAATCAATATTGCCCATGCTCCTTGTGGAATCATTATATGCGGAAGCATCTTTCAATAATGGGAACGCATCATCAGGTTTGTTGCGGGCCAGGAATAAACGCGCTTGCAGAGCTTTTCGTTGATTGGCATATGCTATGGAAACTGCCGGAAATTTCCTGAAGCATTCAGCGCAAATTTTCAGTTCTTCATAAAACGCAAGTAATGAATCCGCTCTTTCCAGGTTATTTTCATCGATATAATAATTGATCATGTTTTTATAAGCAAACAAAATTGATGATGCAAATGTGAAACTCAGTGGTTCAGGGTGATTGTTAACTACTTCATTGTAATATGAAATTCCTTCGGCTTTTTTTCCATTATCCATATAGTGTTCGGCCAGCCATTGATTAGCCATCCACCGATCTTCTACCTGCCGGCTATTTTTCGATAACCCAAGCATTGTCTTTTCGGCTTCCTCATCATTCCTGATTGTTTTATAAAAATTCGCGAGGATCAGGTAGGGAGAACGGCGATGCTCAATCGTAGTAGTATACTTAATCCAGCTATCATAATCAACAATCCAGTTTTTGAGCAATGCTATTTTCTCAGGTACCGATTTGTCGGTCCTGTTATATTCTATCCAGATGCCATCAAAAGAACGGGAGGCCATTTCCCCCTCCCTGGTTTTGCGTGACTGAACTAACTTTAGCTGCAGATAATAGATTGATGAATCTATTTTGTTTCTGTTCTTCCATGATTGCTGCTGGTAACAAAAGGAAAGCCTTTCCAGCCAAACCAGTATCATGGAATCTGATGGATGTTTCTTTTTTAATTCTGCCTGGTATTCGGTTTTCAGAACTCCTATCAGACTGTCCATAGAAGCCTGACTTCTTTCAAGCCCTGTTGATACCAGTTTTCCGTTCACATTTTTCGCAGCAGATACCAGCCTGCGGAAATCGGCCTGGCTTTCACCGATATGCATCCATTGAGCTGATGTGCTTAATCCGCTCAGAATGGTTATGAGTAATACTGGCAGAAATCTCATGATGTTTCAATGCAGGTTAGAAGTTCTGGTAAAGCATGGTTTATTCATGCTTTACAATTTGGTTTGTAAAATTTAATTCTTTTCGGTTACCCGGGACTTAGCTTTGCAAAATTTATTTTATATAGAATAGGTCGGGTTGGGAATTATCGGAAATAAATATCCGGCATAGTTTCGGGAACCCAACCTGAAATACGGAAACTGTTTTAGTTCACCGTTCCAAGGTATTTATCCAGCCAGCTAAGCGTTTCTTTTACAAAAACGGTTTGAGGAACTATATGACCTACCTCTGAAATAATAATTTTTTTGTCTTTTTCAGGAGTGCCTAATAACCTGAACATCGGTTTCTGCGAGCTTTCGATAGGGAAAAAAGTATCGTGCTTTCCATTGAGCATGAGTACCGGCTGTTTAACCCGCGGCAGAAAATTCAACTGATCCACTTCGGGTAAGGTGGTATTCATTTCCATACCGCCGACGTTTAAAACAACCACCTTAATGCGCTGCTCCACAGCCGGTATTATTCCGCCCATAAATCCTCCCCAGCTGATTCCCAGAAATGCAATTTTATCTTTCTGTATTTCAGGCCTTGTTTCAAGATAATCGATCACACGCCCGGCATCTTTTCGCCACATGATCACATGATCCTTATAAAACACGGTTTCATTCTGCAGATCTGAATTGAGATTATCACCTCTGTCGTAAGTGCTTTTAAATATGGGATAAACAACAGCGCGGCCGCTTTTGAGCAGAAAATCAATGCGCCTGATATTTAGTGCGACATTAAAAGTTCTATTGTAGATACTTGCTGAAGTGGGATAAATCAATACAACCTGGTATGGTGGTTTGAAATTTACGGGCAGGAACAGGTAGGCAGTAAGCCGTTCATTATTATAGCCCGCATCCAGTTTTATTTTCTCAGCAGTCCAGTATTCAGATGCCAGCTTTTCTTCTATTACGGGGTGAAGATCTGTTTTATCATAGGTAAACTGGTTAAGAAAAATGGCAAAAGTTTTATCATCTACGGGCTTCTCTTTAGCATAGTCTCTGAATTCAAATCTAAGCGTTCTCACGAGATCCTTTTGATTCCCTGAGTCACTTAACATCTTCATACAACGAAAGCCATTGGAAACACTCCGGTCCATTGCCGGTTGCACATAACTGTCGTTAAATGCATAGGTAGCATCATTCCATCCTCCACCCAATATGAATCGCTGGCCTGGCAAATTGCTTTCATTATAACACCATTCCCTGGCATTGCCTGCCACATCATATACGCCATATTTGCTGTAACCCGGAAGGCTACCTGCAGCAGTGGTGGATTTGCCATTGAAATTACTCAGGGGAACGATATTTTCTGTTCTTGTAGTTTCTGAAATGAGATTCCAGTGAAACACTGTAGGTAAACTCTTATGTACAAATGATGCATAAGCTGCAGCTTCATACCAGGAAACACCGGTTACAGGATGATCGCCAAGACCCTCAGGAAAATTTCCCGCTTCCCATCCTGCTGGCCCGGGCCGTCCTGTATGATCCACAAAATGCGCCATGGCAGTATCCCATGGTATTTCTTTTCCATTCAGAAAAAACGGCGTGGTCCAGTATTTTTTGTTTTTGTACCCACCCGAGTCTATAAAAGTTTTAAACCTGCGATTGGTAACCTCAAACCTGTCGATCAGAAATTCATCTACTTTTTCACCCGCATGTTGTTCAAGTCCTACAATACGCATATCGCAGACAGCAGTTGGAATTCTCACCATATTTTCGGGCAATATTCCAAGGCTATCCAGCTTCAGAGATTTAATCTCCACTTCCAGTCTTCCGAATGCTGAAGGCCCTGCAAATTCAACGTGCTGAAAGTCTTTCTTCCGCAGTTGCAAACGAAGATAGTTGCGTGGAAAGCGTATGTTTCTCAAAGGAGTTTCACCGGCTTTTATCCAGGGTGCATCGGGAGTATTATAGCTTTTCCAGTAAACCTCCGCTCCCTCGGGTTCGGTGCTCAGATTAACCTGACTCGAAACCAATGGTAATAACCTTTGTAGCAGGGTATCTTCCGGAATTATTTTTTCCGCCTCGGTTGCCATGGTAAATGCTTCGGAATTACCAACAAAATTGTCGTTCACGTTTTGTTGAATGGCAGGTATCAGTTTATTTCTTGCATATTGTTTTCGCAGATAGGGTCTGATGATTAAAATTCCGGCGACAGCAATCACCAGGAATGACAGTACAATACTGTAAAGTGTCTTTCTGCTTTTTTTGGAATTGCGATTTTGTTCCTGCACAATTTGTGTACCGGAAACAGCTGAATTAGCAATTGTTTTCGGTACCTGTACTGAAGAATGAATTGCATAAATGCGAACCGGTTCGCGTACATGCTTCAATGTTTCCTGGCCAACATAGGTTGCGTTGATGTCCTGTTTGTTATGAATATTATTATAAACCGATTCTGAAAAGAAAATATCGCCGGGATTAGCGATGGTCTGGATACGGCTCGCAATATTAACAGCATCGCCAAAAATATCATTGTCTTCAAAAACAACCTCGCCCTGGTGAATTCCGATTCTCAACGCGAATTCATTTTTTTCGCTGCAGTTTTTTTGTATTTCGATGGCAGCATATACAGCATCGGAAACCGTGGTAAAACTGGCCAAGATACCATCGCCAAGTTCTTTTATCCATTTTCCGCCAAATCTTTCAATTACCGGTCTTTGCAATTCCCTGTTGATCCGCAGCATTTCAAATGCGCCGGCTTCATCATCACCCATTAATGCGGTATAGCCGACGATGTCAGTAATCATTATTGCAGCGAGTTGCCTTTGCTGAGGCATGTCGGGAAGATTTTCAGGAAGTTAAGGAATAATAAACTGCCATTACCCGATGGTTTAACGGGCCACTCGCTGCTATGGAATGTAATTGATTCGGAGATATTCTGAAGGTCGGGGCAGGAAGTACGAAGTGAGGGGCAATTACATTTGGAAATTTAAAGAATCACTTTTTGCAGGCGTTATTCCCGCAACCTAATTGTAAAAGATGCCGTCCTCGTTTTCTGAGATGTTTTCCTCAGAGCCGGAGGCCCGGTGAATTTTGTAGCAATGGGCGTGAACCTGTTGTCAAATACATGATCAAAAAAAAGAGTGCCGTAGGCACGGGCATTCGTTCGCTATCACAATTCTATCAGTGTTAAAAGATACAAATCAAACTGAGCATGATTGTCTGGCGCACTATACTGATCAAAAGCTCTGAAATTTATTTTTCTGTCATTGATTTCTTCAGAGCCGGAGGCCCGGTGAATTTTGTAGCAACGGGCCTAAGCCCGTTGGCAAATACGTGACCCCAAACACGGAGTGCCGTAGGCACGGGCATTCGTAAATTTTATTTTAAACCTGTAGCATTCTGAATACGACAAATAACAACCCGCGTACAATTGCAGATCCTAAATCAATTCTCTGAAAATATATTGTTCGTCAAATTCAATACAGAATTCTCTCAGCAATGACCTGTATTCATCAAGAAAACTTTGCTTTTTATGGTGCTCTTCCTGATGGGCTATATAATTGAATACATTTTTAACATCAGAGTGATTATAGGAAAACACACCATAACCCTCCTGCGATTCGAACCTCCCCCGGGTGAGTTTGTGATCATTGATATATTTAGATGAATTTGATTTTACGTCCCGCATCAGGTCAGACACAGAAACAGCTGGTCTCAAACCCGCGAAGCAATGGATATGATCTTCGACACCGTTTACAATTAATGTTTTGCATTTGTTTTCATTAATAATATTTCCGATAACAGCCTGCACCTGGCTTCGCCAGGGGTTTTCCAGCAATGCTTCTTTGAATTTTACACCGAAAACAAACTGGAGATATATCTGATGATATGTATTGGCCATAATAATTCCACTTTAGATTTTGTATATCCAAAATTGAATAATGGGAAATATATATCCATGATGTTTTAACGTTGTTTCCCTGTATTTTTCCCCTGATGCATGTTGTAAAAACAAATGGGTCGTGCCTACGGCACTTGGTTTCATTGATTACATTCTCTCGCCGGGCTTGCGCCCCGGCGCTACAAAATTCATCATGCCTGCGGCATTGAAATCTGATTCAGACACGAATCGCCTTTATAAAAGCTAAAAATTTATATTGCAATTACTATTGTATCCTTTCCATCATTTTTTTGAAATAGCATGTTTATTTGATTTGCATATTCCGACTGTTTGCACTAAGCGTTTTATAATTCAAGTCTGGGCTTGAAAAATATGTTCTATCATCGCACACCAACCGGTAAAAATCCTGCGGCAAGTGGCAATTATGATATCGTTGTATTCCGATGTGATTTTGCTGCTGTTCGTTAATTTGTACATATTAATCGTGCCTACGGCACTTGGTTTCATTGATTACATTATCTCGCCGGGCTTGCGCCCCGGCGCTACAAAATTCATCATGCCTGCGGCATTGAAATCTGATTCAGACACGAATCACCTTCATAAAAGCTAAAAATCATATTGCAATTACTATTGTATCCTTTCAATCATTTTTTTGAAAATCGTGTTCCACTCGTTAGCACCGGCCTTAAATAATTCATCATGCCTGCGGCATTGAAATTTGATACAAACACGAATCACCTTCATAAAAGCTTAAAAATTATATTGCAATTACAATTGTATCCTTTCCATCATTTTTTTGAATTTGCATGTTTATCTGATTTGCATGTTTCGCCTGTTTGAACTAAGCGTTATATAATTCAAAAATGGGCTTGAAAAACATGTTTTATCATCGCACACCAACCGGTGAAAATCCTGCGGCAAGTGGCAATTATGATATCGTTGTATTCCGATGCGATTTTGCTGCTGTTCGTTAATTTGTACCTATTAATCGTGCCTACGGCACTTGGTTTCATTGATTACATTATCTCGCCGGGCTTGCGCCCCGGCGCTACAAAATTCAT
>JAATGW010000179.1 GCA_015654495.1 Chitinophagales bacterium | reverse complement strand
CTGACTAATGGCAGACTCCGCATCCGTTGCTTCCAGAATTTCAGCAGATGGAAATTCTTCCAGCAGAATCTGTTTCAAACCTTTCCTGATTACCGCGTGGTCATCAGTGATTAAAATTTTCATGTTAGCTTGTTTTTCAGGTATCAGAATTCCGGCACATCGATTTGCAGCCAGGTCCCTTTGCCTGGTTCGCTTTCCAGATTGTATTTACCGCCTAAAATAAACACCCTTTCCCTAATACCAAGTAATCCAAATGTTTTTTTTGTTCTTATTTCCTCATTCCTGATCCCGACACCATCATCTCTGATCTCAAGGATCAGACGATTATTTTGCTTTTTGAGTGAACTATTGATGGACCCGGCCTGTGCATGCTTGATTATATTATTCATTGCCTCCTGATAAATACGGAAGATGCCTGTGGATTTTTCAACGCTAAGGCCAGGCTCATTACATTCTGCTGAAAAGTGAACAGGTATGCCAAATCTTTTTTCTGTTTCAAGACTATGCCATTCCAAAGCCGCTACCAATCCCAGATCATCAAGCATACTTGGTCTGAGGTCAGATGAAATCCTTCTTACTGATCTCACAGCTTCATCAATCAGTTTGATCATATCATCCAGCTTATTCCTGACTTTTTCATCCGGGCTGTTGATCTTTTTTGAGAGCCATGAAGCATCCATCTTTAATCCGGTGAGTTGCTGCCCCAACTCATCATGAATATCTCTCGAAATCTGCATCCTTTCTTCTTCACGGATATGCTGAAGATGATTTGAAAGATGATGCAATTCCTGGTTTACTTCATTGAGTTCATTTTCTGCATCCACTCTTTTTGAAATATCCCTGAAATTGGAAACGATACCCTGAACGCTGTCGTTATGAAGCATATTCGTCATCACACCTTCAACCCAAATATATTTTCCCTGCCGGTTCAGTTTTCTGAAGCTTACCAAAATAGGCTTGCCGGGGTTATTGAGAATTTCCGCTTTAGTAATTAACATGTTCTCGCGGTCGTCAGGATGATAACTGGGATCAAATTCCGGATCAAGATCTTCTTCAGGAGCAAAACCAAGTAATCTTTTTGCCGATGGGCTCGCATAGGTCAACCGGAAATCTTTGTCACGGATAACAATGGCATCGGCATTGTGTTCAATCAGAGCACGAAAACGCAATTCACTTTTCCGGAGTGCTTCAACGGCTTTTTCTTTTTCAAGCAGTGCCTCTCTTTTTTCCAATGCCCTATTGATAGCCGCGGGTAATCTTTTCAAACTTTCCTTAAGAATATAATCATCCGCACCTTTCTGCAGAATAGCTACAGCATATTCCTCTGAAACGGCTCCGGTTACAAGTATAAACGGTATATTTTTCTTTCTTTCAAGAAGCATTTCCAAGGCATCCATGCTGTTGAACATGGGAACAGAATTGTCAGCAAGCACAAGGTCAAAATCGTTTTCAACTATTGCTCTTTCATAAGCTTTTTTATCTGATACTACTTTATACTCATGGTAGAAGCCGCTTTTTTCCATAGTATACCTGATCAGGTCAACATCGTCAGGTTCATCTTCAAGAATTAAAACGTACAGAACATCATTCATTTTAATCGGTTTGGTTTGGTGCCTGTATAAATATATTTCTTCAGGCATTCACTAAACTGCTATCGGGTAAACTGAAATAAAAAACGGCACCTACATCGGTTTCGCCTTCTGCCCACACCTGGCCTTCATGTCTGCTGATTATCCTTTGAACAAGAGCGAGACCTACCCCAGTTCCCTCAAATTCAGAACTGCTGTGCAGGCGCTGAAATACACTGAAAAGTTTACCCTTATAGGCGGGATCAAAACCCGCGCCATTATCCCTGATATTATAAATAATCCAGCCATCCTTTCTTAAAGCGTTGATACTGATAGCTGCATTTTCTTTTTTTGAAGAATATTTAACTGCATTAGAGATCAGGTTTACCCATACCTGCCGGATCAGATTTGCATCACATGAAATTGTGTAACCCGATTTTAAGTTAATTGTGATTTTTTCCTGTACTTTTTCGGGTTGTTCATTTACCACCGAACGAACGATTTCTTCCATATTCTCCTCTGAAATCCGGAGTGTTTTTGTACCGATACCCGAGAGTTTTAACAAGTCGTCAATCAGCCTTGTCATGCGTCTGGTATTGCGCTGGATTGCCTGCAATTTCTGGACAGCGTTTCCTTCCAGTTTTGCCGAACTATCCTGAACAAGAAACTCAGCGAACCCTTCAATAATTCTTAATGGAGCCCGTAGATCATGCGAAACCGAATAAGTAAAGGCTTCGAGTTCCTTATTGATCTGTTCAAGCTGGCGTGTGCGATCTGAAACTCTCTTTTCCAGTATAGCATTGATTTCTGCTACCTGTCGTTCCGCCGCTTTTATTTCAGAGATATCTGAAAGCACAAGCATAGCTGCATAAATTTTGTCCGCGGAATCTTTTAATGGAACAAAACTCACTATAAAATGCCGTTCGTTCCGGATTGTTTCCCTGCTGAATTTTTCACCGCCAAATACCCTCCCGAGATCTGTTTTTATCTGGCCTTTCAGTTCATCGGAAAGAATATCTTCATAATTTTTTCCGACCATTTTGTCAGGATCATAACCCAGTTGCTGAATGATATCACCTTCAATCAGTAAATAATTTCCAGGTTCATCGAAAATAATTATTGTTGTTCCCGGAATATTCGCAGCGATTGTGCGGTAGATTTTTTCGTTGCGGATAATTTTTTCCTCCGCCAGTTTGCGTTCTGTAATATTTCTGATATTAAATAAGATTCCGTTAATCGCCGGGTCATGCAAAAGGTTACAGGTAGACCCCTCCATCCACATGTATTCTCCCCCTTTGTTTTTCATTCTGAAATGCACCGGAATTGACTGACCTGGTTTGTCCATCAACTCTTCACCCATTGTAAACAATCCGGGTACATCTTCAGGATGCATCAATGTAACAGTTTGTATCTGATCTGACTCGAGAGGACTGAATCCGGTTATGCGTTCATAATTTGGGCTACGGTAGATGATCTTAAAATCCTTATCCAGCACGGCAATTAGTTCATTGTTGTTTTCAATAAGTCCGTTCAGCTGTTTTTCCTTCTGAATCAGACTTTCATTAAGTGAAAGAATTCGTTCCTGTGCTTCTTTACGTTCTGAAATATCATTGCTGATATGTACGTATTGAACCGGGTGATGATTTTCATCCAGAAAGGGAACGATCGTGGTATCTTCCCAATATTGGCCACCTTCCTTTGTATAGTTAATAAGCTCGCCGCGCCAGATTCTTCCCCGCGATATTGTATTCCATATATGATCGATCGTGGCTACGGGATGCTGTTTTGGATTGATGATACTGTGACCGTGACCGACGATTTCTTCACGTGAGAAATGTGAATTCTGGCAATAATTATCATTGACATGTTGTATGATACCGTTTGCATCCGTTATTACAATGATGGCTGACGCATCAAGCGCATATTTATATTCTGATAACTCTGCATTCCTTTCTGAAATTGTCCTTTCGAGCGCTTCATTAAGCTGTTTGATTTTTTGCTGATCAGCATTTTTTGTAAGGTCCATTCTGTTCAATAGGGTGGTACTATACCAGTACAGGAAGAAAAACGAAATGATGATTGTTATTATAAATACTGAAAATTCAAAACCTGCAGGAATATTTTGATTACCTCCGATGGCTATCAGAAAATAACCAATTGCTACAGGTAAAATAACGGTAAGTGGAATAAGCGTTCTGGCAAATAAACCGCCAATACCCTCGCTTTTAAAATAACCGAACAGCGACCTTTCAGGTCTGGCAAAAAGCAATGCAAGTGCGAAAAGAATAAAACATATCGCCGTGGAAACTGACATTGGGAAGAAACGGATCGAATCTGCCGGATACCTGGAATTGTAAAAATATCCTATTAGAAAAAAGAATGTAAGTAGCCCGATGGCGATGGCCAGGTAATTGTAAAATATCGAGTATTTTTTCTTCCCGGGAACAAAAAATAATAAGGCAATCCCGCTGAGAACAAAATTGAATGCTGTGTTTACGGTCATTCGCCCGTTTATTTCATTGCCAGGCGAAGGCAATTGATTTTCACGCAGGAGTAGTGCATCCACATTAAATACCTCGCCGAACAAAGAATCAGATATCCTGAAAAAGCCGGTGAGTGTAATGAGACTGGCAAATGAAAATGCCAGAATGTAGCAAGGCCTGGTTTTTTTTGCCCGGGAACAAAGCAGAAGAGTAGCACCCGCCGCCAGGAAACACATGGCTGTTAGTGGGTTCATCGGAACGACCATCAGGCCGTTGGAGGCACGAAAAGGGAGGTTAAAAATCCAGCCACTCAATACTATAAGAGAAATAAAAACAACGATTCCTATACTGTAAAGGGACCAGCGTTTCAAATTCTGCTGAAATAAAAAATCGTCGGTTACAGGCATATTGGAAAAGCAGGTTTCAATTTCCGGGAAAACTCAATTCCCGCTGATTCTTAAAAAAACTGAAAACTTCTTTCGTAAAGCTTTCCGGTACGAATCAGAGCTGCTATTGTAACATTGAATTCAAAAGGGCTGCGAAAAAGCCGGTTTACCGGACGAAACCAGCATATTGTTAAAAAAAATAAAAAACTAACAGGAAATTAAATTTAAGCAAGAATCAGCAAAAGGCAATAGCGAAAAATCGCACTAAGTGAAAAAACCCAGCCCATTCTTCCCGTAAATCAGGGGGAAGAATTCAGGTATAATCAGCAGGAAATAGATACCCGACCTTCAAAACCGGCTAAATAGTTGCATTTCAGAAGCATAGGTTTATAACGGTGGCGACGCAGGATCCCGGAAACGATAGGCATAACGTAAATTGATTCCAGTAACACCTTAGAATTTGAACCCCAGCTAGTATTAACTTGTCCGATTCGGGTATCCGGACGGGTACTTGGATTTTCCGGGCCCGATTTTAGATTCAGATTTGATCTCCGCAGGCATTAAACGTCAAATAGTTTATGAAGAATCTCCATGAGCTCCGGCAAATCGGAACTTTTGTCGAGCACAGCGACAGCTCCCAGTTCCAGGCATTTGTCCTTATAATACTGGCTGCCTGAATTAGAAAGAATAATAACTATCAAACCTGGATACAGCGCCTTCAGCTCTTTCAGCATGCTGATTCCCGTTCCATCCGGCAACCAGGAATCCAGTAAAATCAGCTCCGGTGT
>JAATGW010000657.1 GCA_015654495.1 Chitinophagales bacterium | reverse complement strand
TAACCCATTCAATCAAACCTCAACCTTCCTGCAAATCAGGACATCAAAATGCTCCAAATATCTGTAAGGAACATTGTTCTTTTACCTTCAACTTTTAACATTAAACTTTAAACGGCTGTTCACTTCTACCCCCGGCAAATCAGTACATAAACATGCTCCAAATGTTCTGTGAGGAACATCGTTCTTCTACGTTAAACGTTGAACGTTAAACGTACAACGTGTTTCTAATTCACCACTTTATTAGCGCAACAACTGCTCGCAAATGCTTCAGGTTTGGCCTTGAACGCGAAGCCCATACCAAGGATATAACCCATCGCTTCTCTCAGAGCTTCATTGCTTTTGAAAGAGGGATTGGTATTGATATCCGCATGCACTTCCATATCCACATCATAAACAGTAAAAAGATCGCATAGTTCATATGCGATCTCAATACTCTTGGCTACTTCCACCAACATGCGCTCTTTGATGGAATACTGATGTCGCGTTTTTTCGTTGTGAATGAACATAAAACCACCATGACCTTCGCGGAGAAATACGATCACGGTTGCAAATTCAGTTTCATCGCCTTTAACCTGGGAGTCGGTACCGATGCAAACCTTTAATTTAAAACCGGTGGCTGTTTCTTTGCAGATGGCCTGTTCCACCGCCTGCTTGATGGGAAGCTCAATTGAATCGCCATTAAACCTGCGCCAGAACGGCTTTCGTTTTTCGCCGTCACCGGAGAATGATGTGGTCTGATTTGGTAATAACATATTATAATGGGTTTTCCGAATTTACGAAAAAACCATCTGAAATGGCCTAATGAATCTATATCAAATGATTGTTAACAGTTCTGAATAAAAAATGCCCCCCACAGTGCTGTGAGGGGCGTGAAATACATTAAAAGGGGTACGGATTAAAACGGGTCATCCACTAATCGAGTTGTTGACCCTGATCTTTCTCAGGTAATAAAGGCCATTTTCGTTTATCCTAAGTTCATAACCATCATCATATTCACTATGTAAAATTCTTCCTTTGAAAATATCCTGGTTTTCTTCATCGGTTGTTCTTGATAAAGAAAAAATTGCATCTTCAAAATTCCGGCAATGCAGGATCATGCTGCGCATGTTCTCGTATTTCTGCAGTGAAGACAGTACAATTGTGTTAAGATGAAAATCATCTGCAATCTGTATGTCAGCTATGGATTTGGGCTTGAGTTCAAATATGTGGATCAGTTCCTGTTCCGTGATTTCGATGGAGTCGGCATATTCACCAAAGAGGAGTTTCTCCTGGGCGGCCGCATTTTCTTTCAGACCTGTAAACACCAAACAAAGTAAAGTGACTTTGCAGATTTTCAACATAAGTGGATATTGGAACTGATACCAGAAGATAACGATGCCTTTAATTGGAATATTTTAAGTTCACAGGTAACTATTTGCACATATTTGCAAAAGAAAACACTAAGTGCTGAAATCCAGCCAAATGCCTTTTCATAAAAAATCAAACAAGTTTTTTGCGAACCCGACGGTTTAGGAAAAAAATATTTTTCAACCTTTTTTATACTGATTGAGCAATAAATTTTATAAGCAGATCCGGAATTAAAACCATAGGGATGCAAACTGAATATCAGAGATATAAATAATAAAAAAAGAACTGATGATCTGCATGGCTGGCAATTTCGGTTAATCGATAACGGTAGCAATAATAAAGAGTATATGGAAGAACTGAATATGATTTCGGATATCACTGGTTTTTATTTTCCATTGATATTTGTCAGGGGTACAGCTGGCGATACATATAAGTTTGGTCAGGGAGATGAAACCAGGCAGGTTTCAATTGCTGATTTTTATATTTCAAAATTTCCAGTAACGCAAAAGTTATGGAAGCTTGTTACCGGCAATAACCCCGCGATACATAACGGAGATGAATATCCGGTTGAAAATGTTTCGCATGTTGATATTTCAGCTGCCGATGGATTTCTGCACCTGCTTGGAAAAAAATTGCAACAGCCTTTCAGGTTGCCTGCAGAAACAGAGTGGGAATATGCATCCAGGGGAGGAATTCACTGGAAGGACAATTTAATTTTCAGTGGTAGTAATAATGCAGACGAAGTAGCCTGGTATAAAAGCAACAGTAATGATCAAACCAAAAAAGTCGGTCTTAAGAAACCTAATCAGCTGGGTATTTCTGATATGTGCGGTAATGTGTGGGAATGGTGCGAAGATTATTATCACGCAGATATCAGTACAATACCGGATGATGGGACAGCGTGCCGTTTGAATAGCAATGAAAGGGTTTTGCGTGGTGGTTGTTTTCATAACTGGGCGATTCACTGTATTTCAGCCAAACGTTATGAAATAGGGGAAGTATTTAAAGATGGTTGCATAGGGTTCAGGATTGCCCTTTCGCATCCATAAACCAAATCAGTATTGGCCGGTTGCCAACAGTACCAAAGTACATGCTTCCATCGTTTCAATACCTTTATCCTCCGCCATTTTCTCGAGTTCGGGGTTCTCCGTGCCTGGGTTGAAAATGATTCGTTTAGGCGATAACGAGAGTATGTAATCGTAGTATTGCTTCTGGTTCGCGGGATTGAGGTATAAAGTAACGGTATCTATATCTTTCAGGTCCGTGGTCATATTTTCCACTTCTACATCCCTTACTGTGGTTTTCCTTTTGCCGATTGCTTTAACGGGATGGCCATTATTTCTCAGCCTGTTTACCGCCAGAAAACTGTAACGATCCGGATTATCAGAAGCCCCAAGAACTAATGTATTTTTTTTGTTGTCCATTATGCAAAATTAAAAAGAAGTTGTGCAATCCAGTGTTATAGGTTTCATAACCTAAAAGGGTTGTCCATGGGTTTTCGAAATCAGTTTATCCACCAGAAAGGGAAATGGCTTCAGAAAGGAAATAAATGCATTTGTAATAAACGGGTCGCCAAACAGCGACTGTACCCGTCTACCGGTTCGCAGTCGCGACGCAAACTCATGATTCCATTTTTTTTCATATTGATTTTCCATTTCCTGCCGGGTGATTTTTCTGTTAAAAAAATCAATCATAAGTTCTGCTGCAATTTTACTGCCATGCATGGCCATACTCATGCCATTGCCACATAACGGAGTAATCATACCAGCCGCATCTCCAAGCATGAGGATATGATTTTCAACCAGGGATTTTTTCTCAAAACTTATCTGGGAAATTATCTCCGGTTTATCATACAGAATTTCAGCAGTTTTAAAAATTTTCAGAAGTTCAGGATTCTGGAATAGAATATTTTCCTCCAGTTTTTCAATACTGTTTTTGTTTCTGTGCAGGTTTTCGGCAGTCGTTAAATAGCAAAGGCAGTTTTTCCCGTCTTCAATGGTTGAGATGCCGCAATAACCATTTTTAAAATTGTGAAGTGCGATCGTGTTTTCGGGCAAGGGATACCTTACATGGTATTTTACTGCTATATAGTTATTGAGTTTATCGGGTTTATTCTGAACAAAAGGACGTTTCCATTTTATGTCGAGATTGGATCGCTTTCCAAAGCTTCCCGCGCAGAGTCCGGAATGAATTTCCAGATCTCCTGCCTTGATGCTGAACTCAG
>JAATGW010000109.1 GCA_015654495.1 Chitinophagales bacterium | reverse complement strand
TATTATTGCCACAATACTTATGCTGGTGAGGTTGTTGACATAACTCTTGAAAATGGTAATCTTATAATTCCGCGGGTGTGTTGTGTCATCGACTGCGGCATCGTTGTAAATCCTGATGCTGCAACCAATTTAGCGGAAGGAGCCATTGTTGATGGAATCGGTAATGCCTTATATGGTGATATGACTTTCAAAAACGGAGTGCCGGAAAAAAACAATTTTCATACATATAGAATGATACGCCATAATGAAGCGCCAAAATCCATTGATGTACACTTTGTTCAAAATGATTTTGATCCCACAGGAATGGGTGAGCCGGCATTCCCACCGGTTTTCGGCGCCCTGGCTAATGCCCTGTATAAAGCAACGGGCAAACGCTTCTATGATCAGCCATTTAATTCAAAAATAAATAATGCCGGTAACGCGTAACTGATTATTGACTTCATTTCTACGGCTCTCCCTACGCATAGTCATCTGACTTAAAAGAATTTTTCAGCTACAACTTAATTAGGGCCTGCCGATTAAGTCATATGAGCTAAGATTTTGTATTTTGATGAAAATCCTGTTCCTGTTTAATTTCTACAGTGTCATTAGTAAAACGCTCTTTTTACCGTTCCTTTCCCCGCCAACGAATTTCGTTGTCGGGCAGGCGCCTTTAACGGCTTACAGTCTATCTGTTATAAATATCATTATCGTTGAGTTTGGAATGAGTTAGACGGGAATACGGAAAGAGCGCCTGCCCGACAGAGCGCAGCGACAGCGGGGTAATGAAGAAACGGGAAATTTATCTTCAGCCATGCAGGGGTATTCATCCGTTTTAGCCCAAAAGCTTGCAGTTAAAATATGAATTTTATCGTAAGATCCGTAACTGATAAGTATTCTATTTCAAACAGCAGGCTCTAAATACAATACTGTTCCTAGACTGTGATGGAAAATTTAAAATGATTTTCTATTATCAACTTCTGCAGCATTTATGATAAACCAATATTTTGTTTAGAATAAATCCAAAGGATAGCAACACTTGTACCTTTATGACGTCAGTATCCTATTTTACATTAAAACACAAGGGTCCGGGGTGGACAGTTATGACAGCCTGGGAAATGAATTATAAAATAGGCTAAAAAGAACAGCCTGTTGACAGTTCAGTATCAGACAAAATTGCAGAACAATGGAGCGAGGATAATACGAACTCATCATAAGAATAGCAGATTTGGCAAATCATGTCGACTATGTAAAAAAATTGATTGAGGTAGACTATATTGGCGTTGCGAGAGATTATGATGGAAAAGAGTTCCTTGTTAAATTCATGATGGACGCATCTTCGTTTCCAAACTTATTAGCTGAATTGAAAAAAAGAGGATGGACAGCAAAAGAATTTGAAGAAATTTAGAAATAGCGGCTTCGTTGCAAAAAGAATTAAAGCTATGATTCAGCGGTCCGGTTGAAATAATCTGATGTTTTCCTATCGATCGATTTAATATTTCATATCTCAAAAAATGAAAACTTTATCTATGCAAATACACCAAACAGTTCATAAAGCCCAACCGCGCCCGGCTAACTCCTTAAAGTGGCTGATTCCATTTTTTATTCTGACATTTTTATTTGATACAAATGGCATGGCTCAGCGAAAGAATCAGATGGTAAGATTAGCAAAGATAAAAGTCGACTCCCTGCAACTGGAAAACTACAATGCTGCATTAACACTGCAAATAACTACCGCTGTTAGTAAAGAACCAGGGGTATTGACTTACTATGCCGTTGCTGACAAAAATGATCCGACAAATATTACCATTCTCGAAATTTATGCAGATACAACCGCTTATAATTTTCACATTACAACGCCTCATTTCAAAAAATACAAGGAGACAGTGAAGGATTGGGTAAAATCTCTGGAACTTGTGGATGTATCAATGGTAGGTTATGCAGTGCAGCAGAAACTTAAACCCAATCCTGATTACACAATTATTGACAGCAGTGGATATCTGAAAGGAAAAAAAATGGCTAATGCAGGATTAGGTTTGTTAATCGGTGGAGCTTCACTTTCAGCCATGGGCGTCATCGTCATTGCGGCATCGTTTTCTTCAAATAATGGTGGTGAAGCAGGGGGTTATATGGTGCTCGCGGGTTGTGTAGCTATGCTTCCGTCAATTCCGTTGATCATTGCAGGAAAAAATAAGATTAAGAAAAGCCGCGTAAAAATTGCAGTGACTCAGACTAATGTTCAGCCTTTACCAGGTGTATCCAAAACATTAGTATCCGCAGGATTTTCAATATCACTTTGAATTTATAAAGTGATTTGAATCAGTGAGGTGCCGGGATTAAAATCCGGAAGGGTCGCAAATCAGTTTATGGCGAAAAGGCTATAAATTTTCAGGGGCATCGGCTCCTCTGTATTTGGTGTCAACACCGTTAAACCATATTTCTTTCTTCTATAGTAAACGCAGCCTTAATAGTTTTCGAATTACGATTTATTAAACGGCTGTTAGGTTACTCATTATTATTTTTGGTTATTGAAGATCAAAATATGTGACCGAAGTTTAAAATTCTCTGGAAAGCGTTACTATTAAAAACGGATCATCTGACCCAAAAAGGTTGTATCCATACATAGTTAGTTCCCATTTTTTCAATCCTGCTCCAATTAGAAGACCCCGCTGAACATCAAGATCAGTTTTGTACAACCTGGTCCTTTGCCCACTGATCCCAAACCATAACCATTCCGTAGGCGCATAAGTCAGGTCGGTCCAGGTGTAGAAGAAAAAATTCTCAGACGATTTGAAATCAAAAAAATACTCAGACTCACTATAAAACTCAAAATTTTTGAAGTTCAAGGTAGTTTTAACACCGGGTGCAATTCCATTGGAAAGACCAACTACTCCGCCAATCATTGGGGTTATCGCATATTCCAGTTTTTTTCCACCTTCAAAATTATATCCTATCCATGCTGAAAATGTTTTACGGTCTTCATAATTATAGCGTGCTTCAAGGTGGAGTTTATTTTTAACGGCACTAAAAACAGGCAACACAAAAAAATCATTCGGTATAAAATAAAAGTTAGCATCTGCGTTAAATCGCCACTGTGGGGACTTTGAGACCGGGTCCGTTTGTGCAATTGCTGCTACTACGATGCAGGCAAATACTGTAGATAGACAGATCTTTTTTTTCATCCTCCTAATGCTATGGTAATTACGACTAATATTATTCCTATAATAAGATAGATCAACGGTGTAATCAAACGCGAAAAGCCGGCATATCTGGCCAGCAGATATCCGCCAATAGACAAAAGTGCAATCGCGACTCCATTCGATACCCGCATAGCAAAGTCAACCTCCTGAAGAAAGGCAAATGGAAGTGCAACCGGAAGCGTGCACAAAAACACCAGTAAAAAAATTTGTAGTCCCCCAAATATATCTGTTGGTGAAAGCAGGTTTTTTTTAAACGGTTCGGGTGTTTTCTTCAGTCTGTCGGAAAGTTGATCCAATTCCTTATCACTCATGAGTGTTGAAATAAGTGATGGAAATTCCTCTTTCAGAATCTGACGGGATTCTTCCTGGCTTTTTGATTTGTGAATCCTGATTATAACCGTTCGGGCATGTCCCCTTTCAAGCAGCACATTCATCAGGTACATTATGGCATCTACTAAGCCCCAGGCCACATTGCACCCAAGTGCTGCCCAAAGCAGTTCGCGAATTTCCTGTTTGCCGTCCGTGCCTGCGTTGATTGCTCCGGTAAAGGTTAATACCATGATCAATCCGAATAACACTTCGGAAATCCGGTCTATCGGATTTAGTACGGCATCCTTTTTTACTACAGCTTTCCAGAAGTTTTGGTCTTGCATTTGTGGAGTTGCGTTGATTAAAGTAGTTAGTAATTTTTTTTCTGCTTCTCTGGCTTATCGCTGGTTCTGAATTCCTTCAATAAACCCTGTGCACCTCTTTGGAACGGACGGCATTAGCTTTACACTGGCAAATCCGGCACCTTCACATCAGTTGATAGTTAATTTATGCAATTGAAAAGGCTTTGACAATAGCCATTGAATTCAGATATTGGCATTTAAAATAGCTTTCACAACCGGGATCGGACGGTGATAAAACAGGTTATACTTTGATTCAGCACATTTATCCGGCAGTTGCAGGAAAATTTCCCCCTTTTTGTTATTACTCGATTATAGGGAAAACCCTCTGCTCCTGAATAAATAAAAAATATTTGAAGCAGGGACGGGGAAAATAGTTTGAAAATATTATCACCATGAATTTGTCAATCAGGAAGGGATCCTCCGACCCCTTTCGGAGAATTGATTTGGAAATCAAGCAGGGGGTAAAGATATCAATCTTTGCCGCCCCATCACACAACCGGATGTATTTGCGTGTACTTCGGTTTCTTTAAAGTGATTTACGATATAAGGGTTTGTAGCTTTCGCTCAGGCTGTAGTAGCCGGTTATTGGTCCGGTAAAAAAGGTTTTTGCCGGTTTTCAGTGGGCAATAAAATAAAAGAGCTATTTTCAAATAGATAGCATGCACCACGATCCAACCACTGGTTTATGAAAAAAATTTTGTTACTGCGCGTTGTTCTTCTTCCAATGATCATTTTTGTTTTTCTCATTTCCATAATTTTCATGATCCGTGGAATATGGATTACGCTGGATGTTTTGATTAAATTAATAAACGGAGAGCTGCATTTTGTTCATTACACCCAGGAAAAAATAGACCGTGCTCCAAGCCTGATGTTGTTAGAAGGCGTTGACTCTTTTTTGCTTTCTTTTGTCTTTTTTGTTTTTTCATTTGGTCTGTATAAAATTTTCTTTATAAAGGAAAATAAAGAAATGAATGATACATTGCCCAGGTGGTTAGATATTGATTCCATCTTTGAATTAAAATCGCTGCTTTGGCACAGTGTGCTCACTACGATGGTTGTATTATTTCTCAATTATGCAGTGGTTAAAATTAATGCCAGTACGATGAGCTGGACTTTCTTAATGTTCCCTGCCGGCATCTTACTTATTTCAGTCAGTCTGTATTTTATGAAAAAAGCGGAGAAATAAAGATTATCGATTTTTAAGTTTCCCCTTAACCTTTTGTTCCGATTGCAATTACAAGGAATATTACGCTTAAGAAATTCAATAAAAAAACCATTGTCATTTTTAATAGTCAATAAAATCTTTGGTCCGTCATCTCAAAAATAACTTTGATTAAAGGTTGATGAAAAAAGGACTTGCATTATTTAAGCAGGGCCTGCTGTTTATATTTTTAAGAAATGACATGCAAGGATTTTTGATAAAAGGTTCAAATAATAATGCATCTCCTGAGATGAATTCATTTACCGCCAACCTGGTCCCCGGCTCCTATGGAGCCTCCTGTTTGTAGCCAGTCGATTCTTCAGACAAACGTATTGATCGCTCCGCCAGGAGCGTCCTGTAAAATGAAATTTGTACGCATTTTCACGGAGGCAAAAATAGTGGCTCTCTATATTTATTTGGAACACCTGACATGCACAGGACGCTCCTGACGGAGCGCTGAATATGGCCACCAGCTTGCTTTCCATGCTACAAACAGGAAGCTCATCCGAAGCTTATAATTGCCTGCATCACTCCTAATCAGCTGGCCCTGATTAGATTTTCATGCGATCTTTTAACGTTTATAAAAAAGCGTAAACGATTTCATTTGATAATCACAAGCTAAGTGTTTGGCGTATTCATGTAGGCACCTGTAATTATGTTCTGGCAGTAGTACAAATATACTTTCGTTTTATTTCATCAGGCAAAAATGGAATGCTAGTTTAATTTTATAGACTGGATGTATTTCGAGAGAAAATTCCTAAAATAAATGGACTTCAATATTTGATGCATATCAATCTGCAATTGACGTATGAGTCAATTGAATATATTAAGTTTTTACTCTTTTATTAGAGATTCCTTAAAACATTAAAAGCAATTATGAGAGGCAGAAAAAATCCGGTAACGATGTACTTGTTACACGAATTGACCAATTGACACTTGAAGCGCTTCAAAGAGATAAAGATAATGCAGCATTAAAAAAACAGCCGGATGAAATAGTATTAAAATTAAGTGAAGCACAGCATGCAGACATACCAAAAAATGTTCAACATAGAAATGACGTACTTATTTGGCAAATAATTGCAGGCGTATTAGAATTAGTGGCACTTCTATTAAAGCTCTTTGGGGTGCAGGGCTGGCTCTGATTACATTTGACCAGGGCAATTTATTAGTAATTTATGATGAATTATTTGATGGTTTGATTTTGATAATTTTTTT
>JAATGW010000130.1 GCA_015654495.1 Chitinophagales bacterium | reverse complement strand
GAGGGTATAGCCTTCGAGATCGTTGTTATAGGAAATAAAATTCAGTATCCCGCTGTAACTGGAATTTCCCAGTATATATTTTTTTGCAATCACTTCAAGCCTGAGCATTTTCAAAGGGTTAAGCTCAAGTACTTTGTTGATTTTGAAAACCGGCACTCCATCAAGTAAAACCAACGGGTCATCCGTCATCACCACCTGGCTTTCATCATCATAAACCGTTAAATGAAAGTTCTGTTCTCTCTTCCGCACATTTACCCACTGTACATATTCGCGTAACACTTCTTCCATGGTTGTAAAGCGGGTATAATCATCAAAATAATAGCGTTTGTCTGCTTTGGAATAAAAGGTGGTGGAATCAATTGACACGGTATCAAACCGGTTTAGTTTTTCTTCTCCATAAATAAACTGAACCTGATTACTGATCATATTCTGCAGAATGGTTGCAGTATCTGCAGCACTGATTTGCAGAACCGGAACTGAGTCAGTTTCTATTTTTTCTGAAAACGGCTGTATAATATCTACCCGGTAAATGCTGTCGCCGGTAAGAGAATTGGTTTGCAAAACCAGCTCGGAGCTTGCATAAAGTTCAGGCATCTCAAGTTTCAGGTAGCCGCTGTCGTTACTGAATCCGGAAACAAAATTTGTTCTGTTGCCGGGTGCGCCAATAAAAGCCTGGATATTCCGCGCGGGCGCTCCGGTACGGGAATCAACCACCCTTGCATTCACAATTATTCCATGGTATTCCGGTTCGTATGCAAAAGACGGCAATGATCCTGTTTTCTGGTCCGTCCAGTTAAATCTGCGCCAACCCTGCGTAAGCAAAAGGTTTTCAAGGGCCGGCTTTCTGTTGGGCTCTTTCTCGTCAAAATAAAAACCGGGAGATTGTATTTTCCCCTTCAGCTCCGACTGCAGCCAGATCCAGGCATTTATACCGCCGCCATTTTTTGCAATGCCGCTATCCAGGCGGTACACAGCCATAGCAAAGTCTCCTGGTTCGGTAGCTGCTGATTTTAACTGAATCTGTATCTTTTTCCGGTGATCATAGTTCTCCTGATCGGCCCTGATATTGACTCCCGCTAACGTTGACGGATATCTGAAATAAAGCCTTTCGCTAACCGGTTCTTTTGCTGAATTGAAAACAGTGATCGTTGAAATGCCCTCACCTAAGATTTTTTCATTAAAACTAAACACAGCTTCTCCGTTCACCACCTTTACTGCCTGCGCAATTTTCAGTGAAAGTCTTGTATGTACAAGCAGGTAAAGCTGGGTGAGGTTTTGAATATTTGAATTGAGCTTCACGCTGATCGTTCCGTTTTCACCGGATTCAACCTGCATTACGGTTCCCTGCTCTTCGATATCCTCCAGTTTTGTAGCCATCATTTTTCCGTCGGAAAAGCGGATAATGGAATGATAGGTTTTTCCAGACATTGGCTTAAACCTGAAAGTTCCCATGCCAAATTCCAGGGGTTTGAAAATTGCTACAGTATCCTGCTGATCATCGGTAATGTATCCAATAAAATCAGCTCCATTGCCATATTGATCGGCAACTTTAAATGCTACTTTTGATTCCAGTCCGTTAACGAGGTGACCCCCTTCAGGAAAATACTGCGCACTGTAACTTGTTACAGGTTTGGCCTGTGCGGGAACAATGCGGCGGCCGTTGATTACCGTTATCGTTTCACGGAAATAGAAATGATCATCAAAATTTTTCATCCAGTGCGTATACGAACGCAGCAAATAATTTCCTGAAGGCAGGGTGGAAGGTATAATTACAGACGCGGAACCAATACCGCTGTCAAGCGCAACTTTAGCCACCATTACCTGTCTGCTGTGGTTATCAAGCAGATCCAGGTAGGCAACTTTGCTCAGGTTCAGAGGCCTGTTTAAACGGCTATCCACACAATAAACCTTGAACCACATTATTTCGCCCGCCTGATACGATTGTTTATCGGTATGTACAAAAATCTTCTCTTCGAGCACATTGTTATTATAATTCGCAAGGCGGGCCGTGAGTGTTTCAAGTTCATTTGATAACTGTGCAGAAAGGCTCCCGCAAAATACCAATTGAAGCACAAACACAATAGCTGACAGGTTCAATACTCGTTGCACTCCTTTATTATTTGTTTTATGGCATTTACAACTCATGGCCAGAAAGAGGGTTTGGTATTTGTGCCGCCCAGTTTCCTGCAGTCCACACAAAAATTATAAGAATAGGTTACCGCATAAGTAACTCCAAAATTGACGAGCGTATCGATAGGCAGGTAACTGCCGGTTTCAAATCTTTCTTTTATTGAATCCTGGTTGTTGGTCACCTGTTCAAGGTAGCAGGATTCATAAAAAGTTTTAATGTGCATTGGTGGCAACTCAGATCTTGAAATAAAAATTCTTTTTTCGGTTATGCTTGAGGTTGTGATAAATCCCACAACCGTTTCAGAACTGTCGCTGCTACAAGTTATATTCCCTCTCAGTTGTGAAGGCTGGGCGTCAAATATGGAACCGGTTTGCTCCGTATTCCTGCGCATGCGCTCAAGGTACTCGTAGCTGTCTTTCGTCAGTACAGACTGATTTACAATAATGCTGTATTTCTTAATTAACTTATTTGTATTGGAAGCGGAAATAAAAGCGATTGGTTTGCCGAAAACAAGATCCTGACTCAATTTTGCAGTTGATCCAACCAAAATTGCTGATGAGAGTTGTGTTTGCCAGCAGCTGTATATCAAGGGATCAGCAGGACTGCGCTGAACTACTTTCTCCAGTGCCGGATCATACTTCAGCACTGTATAATAGGGAACATCATATTCCCAGGTTTCAATAAAACTCCAGTAATAATACCTGCTCTTCTCCTGGTTATCATGTGTACTGAGTTGTATTTCTATTCCTCCATCCTTGGGTACCCAGAATACACTATCTATTTCCGGAGAGATTCTTGTTTCAGAAAAAGCGGAAAAATATTCCTTGTTCGCACTAACAACATGCAATCTGTATTGCTGATTAACCGGCAGGTTTAATGGAACTGATATATAACGACCACTGTCTGTATACTGAAGTTCATATTTGTTATTCTGCTGATCTTCAATAAACACCCTTGCATTTTCTTCGTACCTGATTTCCCGGCTATCCAGCGGCGAAGTGCGTGCGAGATTTATCATGGTACTTGCCTGCTGGCCAACGTTTATAATACCTTCAACTATCAGATAGCCTGTTGCAGGCGAGGGCAGATCTGCATAGAATTTCTCCTTGCAGCCGGATATTAAAATAACTGTGATCAGAAAAATGATAAATTTCTTCACAACTGATTTTGTTGTTAATTATATATCAGCGCATCTACCAGAATGATGGTCTGATATTAGTACCGCCACGCTCCCTGCAATCCACACAATAATCCGGCCCACTGACAACAGCCTGAATGATACCGGTTTCAGTGCGCCAATAGTCAATAGGAAGATTGGATCCACTTGCAAACGCATCACGCAATGAATCCGGATTGAATCTTATAGTATCCCGCATACATGATTCATAAAAAGTCGGAATTTTGAAAGGTGGTATCTCTGAGCGCTTGATAAAAATTCTTTTTTCGGTTATACTTGATGTGGATATGAAGCCAACCACAATTTCTGAACTGTCGCTCACGCAACGGATATTTCCTCTCAACTGAGAAGGTTGCGCATCGAATATTGAGCCCACCTGTTCTGTATTTTTCCGTATACGGTCAAGATATTCATATGCATCTTTTGGCAAGACAGATTGCTTCACGATTATACTGTATTTCTCAAAAAGCTTATTGGAATTTGTAGCTGATATAAAATTGATAGGTTTTGCATAAACAAGATCCTGACTGAGCTTGGCTGTTGAAGCAATGATGATATTAAAAGAATTAAGGGTGGACCAGCAGGAATATATCTGAGGATCTCCGGGTCCACGATAGTCTACCTCATTGGTTGCAGGAATGTATTTCAGCAAAGCATAATAAGGAACTGAATATTCCCAGGTTTCCACAAAACTCCAGTAATAGTATTTGCTTAAACTTTGTGCATCGTGGGTGTTCAGCTGGATTTCTATCCCCTCTGCCTTTGGCACCCAGTAAAGGCTATCGATCGGTGGTGAAATTTTGGAATCGGTGAATGCAGAATAGTATTCTTTTCCGCCGGCAAAAATATGCAGGCGGTACTGTTCATTTAAAGGTAGATCCAACGGCTGCGATTCATACCTGCCGCTTCCGGTACGACTAAGGGCATACTGCCGGTTCAGCCGGTCCTCAATATAAACCGTCGCATTTTCTTCAGGATTAATATCATCACTGTCAAGAGGTGTAGTTCTCGAGAGATTAATGCCGGTAACAACTTCATTTCCGAGACTAATGATGCCTTCAACAATAAGGTATCCTGTTGCAGGAGATGGCAGATCAGCATAGAACTTTTCTCTGCATCCTGAGATGAACGATAATATGGTGAAATAAAATAATAGCCGTTTCATGTGTACTGCTTAAAACCTGAAATTTAAATTGATAAAGGGAATAGCTGAGCCAAAAACGGCAAGCTTATATCCTGTAACCACTCCATTCTCCGAAATATAATATACTGAGTAAGGGTTCTTTCTGCCAGTGATATTGTATACACCAAAAGTCCATGACATATGTACCCGCTGTTTCGTTGTTATAGTATGATTCCCATCAACATTTACCGAAAAATCCATCCGGAAATAATCCGGTATTCTGAATGAGTTCCGGTCAGAATAAAGAGTTCTGAGCGATCCTGCATAATAGAATAATCCGACAGGCACAGTAATCGGCCTTCCCGTACTGTAATTTCCATTGAGGGAAACGCTGAAACGATGACTAAATCGGTAATTCGTTATCATGGTCACATCATGCGGCTTATCATATGCAGAAGGATAATATTTTCCCTGATTGATAGTTTCACCGGCAATCGGATCGTCGAGTTGCAGTAATGTGCG
>JAATGW010000428.1 GCA_015654495.1 Chitinophagales bacterium | reverse complement strand
GAAAATATCACCTACTCCTTTTACGCGGAGCAATGCATCCTTGACGTAGAGATTAACATAGTTGCCGATAAAATTGATATCGTGTGTGCCATTAGGAGAATAGAATGACAACACCATCATGATACTCGGGTTACGCTTCCTTACCGTAAGGCCTAACCGTTTTACAGCATCCGGCAATGAAGGCTCTGCCACACTTGCACGGTTCTGTACATCGAGCATGGCAATATTGATATCAGTACCTACGTCGAAATTTACCGTAATTGTGCTCTGACCACTGGCAGTACTATTGGACGTCATATAGGTCATCCCCGGAGTACCATTGATCTGGGATTCAAGCGCAGTAGTGGTTGTTTGCTCCACGGTCACCGCATCTGCTCCAATAAAATTTCCGGATACATTCACAGTGGGAGGTGTTATCTCCGGATACTGTGCAACAGGAAGATTAATGAGTGATATGATACCCACAAGTACCAATACTATAGAGATTACTATTGCGGTTACCGGTCTCTTGATAAAAGTTTCTGCGATCATAACTAAGCTCTTATTTCAAATGCCTGCCCATCTTAATTTTTTGGCTGCTGAGGTGGCGCAGGTGGCGCCGTTGTTATAACTGCACCTTCCCTCAAATTCTGAATACCCTGCACTACAATAATATCACCACCTTTGATTCCATCTTTTACAATTACGTCTGCTCCAACCTGCCGGCCGAGATGTACTTTCTTCTGCGACACTTTGCTGCTGTCGCCAACAACATACACAAAATATTCACCGAGCATTTCTGTAACTGCCTTATAAGGTATCGTTAGAGAAGGTAAACCGGCATTATTCAACACCCGTACCGTAGTACTCATTCCCGACCTCAGCGAATGCTCTTTATTTGGAAATGATAACCTTGCTTTAATTGTTCCGGTCTGCGGATCAACAGCACGATCGATCAGCAGAATTTTACCATAATAAGGATAAACATCCGGTCCGAAAACAATGGAAAATGTTGAATCCGATATCTTACGGTTTTGTGCCATGAACTGTGTATAACGGTAGACTTCCTGCTGCGTGACAACAAAATCCACAGCAATAGGGTCGTCAGTGGAGATCGTATTCATCACCGTCTGCCCTGCAATAACGGCGCTGCCTGACCGAACCTGCGAAATACCGATGGTTCCTGTAAAAGGTGCAGTGATGGTTGCAAAACCTACATTGGACTGAACCGCTCTCAGGTTGGCTTTTGCGGCATCCACCTGTTTCCTGGCAGCCTCAAGTGCAGCATCTGCATAATCCACCTGCTGACGAGCTATGGCATCTTTTTTCTCCAGCTCATGATAACGGTCTGCATCTTTCTGTGCTTTTACCAGATTGGTTTGCTGCAGCGCAACATTTGCCTCTGCCTGCTGGGTATTCGCACTGTAGATCTGCTGATCTATTGAATATAATCGCTGACCTTTTTTCACTTCATCACCATCTTTAAAATAGATCCCGGTCACATAACCTGTTACCTGTGCACGGAGTTCCGTTTGGTTCAGCGCGATCACCGTTCCCGGATATTCATCATAATAAATTACCGGTTCTTCTTTAACAGAAGTGGTTGTTACTGCCACAGCCGGTGGCGGACCCTGCGGCGCTGCCTGCTTTTTTTCAGCACAGGATACCGCAGTAAGGACCAGTAACACTGCAGCCAGATAAAAAATCCGATTCTTTGACATGAATTTCATCTTTGAAAAAATAAATCCAGTTAATACTTTAACAAACCAAGTGCACGCATCACATCAATCTTACTGCTCAGCACCTGATAAAGTGCATCAAAATAATTGATCTGTGCGGATCGAAGTTCCACTTCGGCTACCAGCACTTCAATATATGCTTTCACTCCAGAGCGATACTGCAGGTCAATCACATCATATACTTCTTTCGCCAGCACAACATTCTCTTTCAGCGTATAAAAATTATTAAGACTGTACTTGTAATTTGCAAGAGCTGAACTGTACTCAGAACTGATCACGTCTTTCAAACCTTCCAGTCCATATTCCGTTCTGCGTAACTGCCATTCAGCCTGTCTTATATCGTATCGTCGCTTACCACCCTGGAAAATCGGGAAACTGAGCGTTAGCCCTGCATAAGAATTGGGTACGGATTTATAATACAGTTTGCTGAATTCATCATTGAAATAATTGAGAAAATAAGCACCGTTAGCTGATACCGATGGGATAAAGCTCCACTTGTTGTATTGCAGATTTGCTTCCAGCAAACGTTTTTGTGTTTCAAGCTGCTGATATTCGATCCTTGTAGCATAATTGATAATCTGCAGGGTATCGAGGGCTATATCGTCAACGAGTTTGGCACTGTCAAAAACCAGTTTCAGCTCTGCATTTTCAGGATAGTTCATGAGGGATTTCAGGTACATACGTTTTGCCTTAGCCTGTTCCTCATATAATCTCTTCTGCGCACTGGTATTATTAAGTGAAATCATGGCCCGCTTATAGTCTGTTTTATCAACAACTCCGGCTTCATACTGGGCTTTGGAATCATATAAGCTCCTTTCAAGCCTGATCACATTTTCTGCTGAAACACTAATCTGCCTTTCGGTAGCCAGCACATCATAGAATGCTTTGGCAACATTTGCGGCAAGATCAATGCGCTCCGCTTCTGTTTGTTGTTTTGCCTGAATCAACACATCGCGGCCGCTCCTTTTTGCAAGTAGTACGTCGCGGTTGAAAATTGTCTGGTTAAGGGTAAACTGAAATGCAGATGTATTGTTCACACCAAATTTCACCAGGTTGCCACCGATTACATTTGCTGATAACTGAAAATTGTGTTGATAGAGATAGTTGAAATTGACCTGTGGTAACCATTCAGCCAGTTTGGATTTTACCTGGTAATTTGCAATCTGTTCATCTGCCAGGGCCTGACTGATTACCGGCTGATTCTTCAATGCATAAGCCACCACATTTTCGATGGTAGCTTCGGTCAACACACTGTCGCCCGGATTTTGCTGTGCTTTCAGGTTCGTTGTATTCAGGCACAATCCTCCAATGAAAAAAAATATAATCAGCGGTAAGCCCGCTCTTCGATAGTCGATAAACATAGGCAAAGAATAACTTCTACAGCATTCAATAGGATGGCAAGCAAACCGGTTCAGTCATTAATCGGGAAAACCATTTTTCACAGGTTCCGGATCGGTTCAGCGTTGGATTTGCAGAATCAATTTCGCTCGCATTACCCGATGCTATTTTCAGACTGAGTTTTAAGGGAAGGGCAAAATTAGGGAATATTCAATTGCGGAATTAATAATAATCGGAATGTGTGTTAAACAATTTTCACCTGTTTCGAAATTCAGTTAACGAAATTTCAATCCAACAGCGGCCCCATTGTCTTTTTCAAAAGTTCAGCACACGCATAAAACTGTTCGCTGGAAATGAACAGTTCCTGTATCATAAGCGAACACTAAACAGGAGCAAAACCGGGTCTATATAATTGATTATCAAATCCGTAGCAACCCGGCATTTTATTAGAGCATTTTTCGTACATCATCAGCCGGAAAACCGGGATCACCAAACCTAAGCTATGTTTAAAAATTATATGACCATCGCCCTCAGGAATCTGTCGCGCAACAAGGTTTACACCTTTATTAATATCGCCGGATTAAGTATTGGCCTTGCCTGTTCGATGCTGATTATTTTGTATGTGAAGGATGAAGTGAGTTACGACCGGTTTCATAAGGATGTTGCCCAGGTTTACCGGGTGGTGTCGCAGGGCTACGATGCTAACGGCAAACCTTCACGTAAAGACGGAAACTCAGGATATTTCCAGGGACCAAGATTTAGCGCAAATGTTCCCGAGATCAAAAGTTTTGTAAGGGTTATGAGTGGCAATGAAGAGTTCAAACAGGGCACTGAAGTAGTTTCAAAAGATCTGCTTTATGTTGATTCCAGTTTCTTTTCCGTATTCAGTTTCCCTGTTCTTTACGGAAGTCCTGCAAATTGTCTGAAGGATCCAAATTCAATTGTACTATCTGAGGATGAAGCCAAAAAACAGTTTGGAACAAAGGATGCCATCGGAAAAACGGTAATGATAAAACAGTACAACCGCACAAACAAAACAAGTGAATTCAAACCTTTCACAGTAACCGCGGTAACAAAAAAAACTCCTCAGAATTCTTCAATTAAGTTTGAAATCCTGATGCCCCTGATTGTCCCTCTTGAAGAATATGCCAATAATGACAACTGGTTTAATGTTTTTCTCAACACATTTGTGGTTTTGAAGCCAGGTACTTCAGTACCGGCAACCGAGTCCCAGATCAAACGATTCTATGATGAAGATTCAAGAGAGGCAGCAAAAAAACTGTCAGAAAAATATGGTGATCTTGGATGGAGATCAGCATGGCTACTGCAACCATTTACTGACATGCATCTGAGTCGTGACCTCCCGGCGCAAAACGGACTTTCTGATGCAAGTAATCCTATGTATTCCTATATCCTCTCAGGAATTGCGCTATTTATACTTCTGATAGCCTGTATCAATTTCATCAACCTTACGATTGCCAGATCGGTTCGCCGTGCCCGTGAGATCGGTATCCGTAAGGTTGTTGGCAGCAACAGAAAGCAATTGATTTTCCAGTTTCTCGGCGAATCTTTTCTACTGAGCTTTATAGCATTTCTTTCAGCCATCATACTTGTTCAGGTAGTGCTGCCTGTTTTCAATGATCTCTCAAATAAAGCCCTGGCTATCTCCTATCTTTTTGATGTAAAGCTGATAGCAGGATATATTGTATTATTTCTTTTCACAGGTTTGCTTGCGGGTTTCTATCCGGCGCTTGTTTTGTCAGGATACAATCCGGTACAGACATTGTACAGCCGTTTTAATCTAAGCGGAAAAAACTACCTGCAGAAATCATTAGTTGTACTTCAGTTTGCACTTGCATCCTTCCTTATTATTGCAACACTTACCATCTGGTCCCAGTTTGATTTTCTTACCAACCAGGAACTGGGGTATGATGATAGTCATCTTGTTATTGTTGACAAAAACAACCTTACCAGAGCAGAATCGGAAACATTCAGATCTGAATTATTAAAAGACCCGTCGATTACCGGCATGACTTCAAAAAATGGTGGCCAATGGGGAACTGCGGCCAAAGTAAATATTGATTCCGTTCAGCAATTCACCTACGAAACCGTGGATGAATCCTATATTCCGCTTTTCGGAATTAAACTCATCCAGGGAAGAAATTTCTCTAAAGAATTTCCATCAGACTCCACCCATTCCGTAATCGTAAATGAAACTTTTGCAGAGAAAGCCGGCTGGAAAAAGCCCCTGGGTGAAACAGTCAATTTCTGGTATAACGACAATGAAAAGTATACGGTGATCGGTGTCGTAAAAGATTACCATTATCAATCGCTGAATCAGAAGATCGGACCCCAGCTTTTCACCATGAAACCGTCCAACGGATTCGGAACCTCATTTATCAAAATCAAACCCGGCTCAGAATCTGCGGCACTGAAGTATATCCAGAAAACATTTAAACAACTTTTTCCGCTTAACCCTTACAGTTATGTATTCAGGGACGAGGCAAACAAAAGGGCATATGAAGCTGAAGCCAGGTGGAAACAGATTATGCTTTTCAGCGCCATACTGACGATCTTTATTTCCTGCATCGGATTATTCGGTCTTTCTGTACTCTCTGCTGAAAAACGCACAAAAGAAATCGGTATCCGCAAAGTGTTGGGGGCTTCAGTAAACAGTGTAATCAGAATTCTTTCAGTCGATTTTCTCAAACTCGTGGTTATTGCTTTGCTGGTTTCCATTCCGCTTGCCTGGCTGTCCGCGGATAAATGGCTGGCCAATTACCCTTATCGTGTGAGCATACAATGGCAAATGTTTGCGGTTGCCGCTTTCATGGTCATATTCATTGCTCTGTTTACCGTAAGCTTTCAGGCTATCCGTGCTGCGCTGATGAATCCAGTCAGGAGCTTGCGGACGGAATGACGTTCAACGTTTAACGTTAAACGTTGAACGTTAAACCCCTGCACACTACCCTCT
>JAATGW010000319.1 GCA_015654495.1 Chitinophagales bacterium | reverse complement strand
CTTATTGCAAAATCAGAAGATCCACTCGCCTACGGATAGCTTTTCGACAGCATCTCGGTCTGCCTTAGTAAGGGCCTTGGAGCCCCTGTGGGAAGTGTGCTTATCGGGAAAAAGGATTTCATAAAAAAAGCGCGGCGTATCCGGAAAGTTTTTGGAGGTGGAATGCGCCAGGCCGGAATGCTTGCCGCCGCTGGTCTGTATGCGTTGCAAAATAATGTAGTTCGACTTTCAGAAGATCACTCCAGAGCAAAATCGATTGCTGCAGTAATTGAAGGGAAGAGTTTTGTGGAAGAAATATTGCCGGTAGAAACAAATATTATCATCTTCCGCCTCAAGGCTGGCAATACAGCGGCCAACCTCGTTCAGAAGTTAGAAGAGAAAGGACTTCTTGCTTATGCGATTACCCGTGATAAAGTGAGGCTGGTGGTTCACCTGGATATCAATGACACTATGGTTTCAGAAACAATCAAAATAATCGAAAGCATTTAACATGTTCCCATCAGTAAATCCAACCACTACTAAAGCCTGGCAAAAATTGCTGAATCACAAAGAACGCGTGAGCAATACCAGCATCAGCAGCCTTTTTCAGAATGACCCGTCAAGATTTGACAAATTCCACATTCAGTCCGGTGATCTGGTTTTCGATTATTCCAAAAACCTGATCGACGATGATATCCTTCGTGACTTGTTTGAACTGGCGGATGAGTGCGGACTGAAATCGGCAAGGAATGCATTTTTCGGCGGTGAATTAATCAACGCAACAGAAAAAAGGGCAGTTCTTCATACTGCATTAAGAAACCTGAGTGAATACCCTGTTTACAGCGAAGGCCGGGATCTGATGCCCGAAGTGAGAGCTGTTTTACACCAGATGAAAAAATGCTGTAAAGATGTACATGATGGTACCTGGAGAGGATACACAGGAAAAAAAATACGGTATATCGTCAATATCGGCATTGGTGGTTCGGACCTCGGACCGGTAATGGTTACAGAAGCGCTGAAACCTTACTGGAAAGAAGGAATCAGTGTACATTATGTATCAAACGTTGATGGTACACATATCACTGAAACATTGAAACTCGTAACGCCTGAAGAAACATTGTTCCTGATAGCTTCGAAAACTTTCACAACGCAGGAAACAATGACTAATGCTCATTCTGCAAGGGACTGGTTCCTTAAACATGCAAAGGACGAAAAGCATGTTGCCAGCCATTTTGTGGCTTTATCAACCAATGAAAAAGAAGTGGTGAAATTCGGTATTGACAAAACAAACATGTTTGTATTCTGGGACTGGGTTGGTGGTCGTTATAGTCTCTGGAGTGCTATCGGACTTTCAATTGCACTTACAATCGGTTACGAGAATTTTGAAGACCTGTTGAAGGGCGGGCATAACATGGATATTCATTTTAGAGAACAGCCCGTAGAAAAAAACCTGCCGGTAGTAATGGCATTGATCGGGTTATGGTACACCAATTTTTTTGGAGCGCAGTCTGAATCTATCTTACCCTATGATCAATATATGCATCGCTTCTCTGCTTATTTTCAACAGGGAAATATGGAGAGCAACGGAAAATCAACAGACCGCAATGGAAAAAGAGTCGGCTATTCAACCGGGCCTGTGATCTGGGGCGAGCCCGGAACCAATGGTCAGCATGCATTTTATCAACTCATTCACCAGGGAACCCTGCTTATCCCATGCGATTTTATTGCTCCTGCTATCAGTCATAATCCCCTCGGAGACCATCATCCGAAATTACTCTCCAATTTTTTCGCGCAGACTGAGGCGCTTATGAATGGCAAATCCGCAGCTGTTGCAGAAAAAGAACTGGAAAAATTACCTGAAGATGAAAAAAAGCAACTCGTTCCTTTTAAAGTTTTCGAAGGAAACAGACCTACAAATTCCTTTCTTATCAAAAAAATCACTCCTTTCGAACTGGGCAGGCTGATTGCTGCTTACGAGCACAAAATCTTTGTTCAGGGAGTCATCTGGAATATTTACAGTTTTGATCAATGGGGTGTTGAACTCGGAAAACAGCTGGCAAATAAAATATTACCCGAATTGCAAAATGATGAAGCCGTCAGTTCGCATGACAGTTCCACAAACGGACTTATAAATCAATATAAGAAATGGTCAAACGTTGAACGTTAAACGTTGAACAGCCTGTACGTTTATGTAATCCATCTGTTTGAAGCATCCTGGCTAAAAACCAGATATGAAATACTGCATGATTTTCATTACCGGACTGCTGGTTCAGCAGGTAAAGAGCCAGACGATAGACACCGTTTCAAAGGATACCATTGTATATCGTTCTGAGATAATCAGGAATAACCTGATTGGCCAGGATCTGCTTTTCAAAACAGAAACCGGCAGCATGTACAGGCTTCTGCAGGATGGGATGCCTTGCTTTGCTCCTGCAAAACCGGAAGCGGCAAAAATTCCTAACGCGTTTATCCGGGTTAAACCGATAGTTGCAGCTGAGGCTATGCCCGGGGTAAAACCGAGAGCACTTCCGGAATACAAAGCGCCAAAAAAAGCTTTCTGAAATCTACGTTTAACGTTCTCAGTTAGCCCTTACCAGTTTTTCCCGCCACACTGTTTCGCCGGACCGGTATTCAATGAAATAGATTCCTGCAGGCACGCTGGCAGTTGAAAGATCTAGTCTGATCACGTCGTCACCTGTGGGCTTAACACTAACACTGTATACTGTTTTTCCGGTACTGCTTATCAATTTTATCCGCGCAGTATTTTTCAGCGGTGTGTTGAGTTGTAAACGTATTTCGGAAGAAAACGGATTGGTCAGCACGCGGATAGTTGCGGAACCGATTTGTACTACCCGTACGGGACTGTATTTAACTGCACCATCCAGGTCAACCTGCCTGATACGATAATACCAGATACCTGCGCCCGGATCTTTATCGGTGGCATAATAAACTGATTCGTTACCCCGCGCATTAACCTGGTGCAAGGGCTGAAAACTTTTCCCTGCAGCGGATTTTTCAAGAATGAAATGAGAAGCATTCAACTCTGAAATGGTTTTCCAGTTGAGTATCACATCCCGCTGCTGAACTGATGCATTAAAATAAGCATAAGATACAGGAAGCACTGATTCATCCATGATAATTACCGGATAATCTTCAGCCTGTCCATATTCAGGATTATAACAAGCTCCTGTTATCAGAAAGGAAGTATTATGAATTGTACCGAGTTCTTCGGTTATCCTTAGTCGTAATACAGTATTTGTAACTGCAGACATCGGAACATTCACGGTTGAACTGACAGAGATATCCAAAGGATCGGGAGGACCAATGTTATTATTATAAATGATCTGTTCCGTACTATTATCAAAAATGCCGTTATTATTATAGTCGATCCAGCCGCGGACCTGTTCGTAATTACTACCCAGCGGCCTTACAGAAAGTGTATATGCCGAACCCCTGACAAGTTGAATGAGATTCAGACAACCACCGGTACCATCCCTATAGCCGCCATCGGTATATGTTGTTCCGGAAACCATCATTTGACCACCCAGCTCCAAACCCATTAATCCTGCATAATTGCCTGCGAGGCCGGCAGCGGCTGTCGCCGGCACACAGGAAGGAGGCGAAGGGTTTACGTATGGTGTTAATGGATAGCTGGTTGATGAACCCCAGGAAAGCGAAAGTGAATACCTGTAGGGGCTGGCAGCGAATGCAAGAACCCGGTTTTTCTGCCCCGCCGTGAACAAGGTGGCGCAGTTGGTATAATTCATATAATTATGTTCCGTGTTGATATGGTAGGCTGATCCGGCGCATGTATTGGTTCCGGTACGGCATACCCCGGTTGCGGGCTGGTAAACAGGATCGGTATCGCAGACTTCATCACCATCCACTGTACAATCTGCATTTGCAGGACATGTAGTTGTGGTTCCGCCTTCAAAGGGATGATATAAACCAAAAGCGTGACCCAGTTCATGGGGTAAAGTCTTCTGATTGGCCTGCATCTGCGAAGCCAGCATGATTGTTCCGTCGAGGTTTGCCGGGGCACCCGGTAAGTACGCAAAGCCTCCTACAAAGGAGCCCCCGATGGTTCCATCGTGATTATCAATTTCATTGACAACCCATATATTGTAGTACTTCGAGGGGTCCCAGCGGATCAGGTTCTTCACATTATTCTGAGAAGTTCCCCCGGATTGATTAACATTAACCCCATTGGAAACGTAATTGGCAATACCACTCCCGTTCGTTCTTGTGATCCCTGTTGAGTTGTTACATAATGGATCCCTGGTAGCGAGTGCAAACCTGATTTCAAGATCACCTACTCCCTCCGTTCCCGGTTTTGTTCCTCCGTAAATGGTGTTAAGGTCGTTTATCGCATTCTGAATCTGCAGGTCAGTCGGGTTGTATGCAGAACCAATACCGCCACCGGTATGAACGATATGTACCACAACCGGGATGGTATACTGCACCGCGGAAACACGAAGGTTCCTGTCCGGTTTGTTTTTAATCTGTTGTTGCTGAAGATATTGCTTTTGTTCCCGGACCATTTTCCTGTAAGCCGGATCCGAAGCAAGGGCCTTTTTGTGAAAAAAATCAAAACCACAGGTGACCTGCCCGCGGCTTTCTGAAAGGAGAAAAATGCAGAAAAGAAAAAAAATAAAGCGGTTTACCATGGATTGGATTGAGCAGTACACTATTACGCAAAACCGGTGAGTTTAGTATTATTAAAATTATTGTATTAACTGTATTGATTTTCTCCGGAAACCATCAACAATACCGGCTTGATTAGCTAAATAGCGATTTATCTCCCGCCTGCGAACAGCTTCACCAATAAAAAAAACCTCCTGGCGGAGGTTTCTACAATTACTTAAATCGATTATTACCATTTATCTACTTCCTCTGAAGCTGAATTGTCAGTTGATGCTTCAGGCGGAGCTGCTACAGGCGCGGCAACAGGCGTAATTTCCTCAACCGGAGCAACGGCTTCTTTTCCATTCACGTGCTCAGTTTCACCGACATATGGTTCACCTTCGCCATCGTTATCATGATTGAATGCATCAAAATCAAAATCCGGCATCAGATCAGTCTTCACATGGTCAACAGCTTCAGTTAATGCTTTGATGAATTTGTTGAAATCTTCTTTATAAAGAAAAATTTTATGCCTGTCATAACCGTCGTCGTTAAAACGTTTACGGCTTTCCGTGATCGTTAGGTAATAATCATTCCCCCTGGTTGTTCTGACATCGAAGAAATAAGTTCTCCGCTTCCCTGCTCTGATGCGTTTACTGTAAACGCTTTCCATTCTTTTGTCGTTGTTTTCGTACGCCAAGTTTGGTTGTTTTTTGTCAG
>JAATGW010000724.1 GCA_015654495.1 Chitinophagales bacterium | reverse complement strand
TCGATATGATTTAACGATTCCTTTTGCGCGGTTTGTGGCGATGAACTATGGACAGCTTAGCTTCCCCTTCCGCCGCTTCCAGATCCAGCCGGTATGGCGTGCGGACAGCCCGCAGAAAGGCCGCTACCGTGAATTCTATCAGTGTGATGCTGATGTAGTGGGAAGCAAATCATTGCTGAATGAAGTTGAGCTGGCTTCTATTTATATGGAAGCATTTAGGTTACTCAGTCTCCCGGTGGAGATCAGATTCAACAGCAGAAAAATGCTTGCTGCTCTAGCAAATGCCTGCGGTGGACAAGAACACCTGACGGATATTACAGTAGCTATCGACAAACTTGATAAAATCGGTTCCGCAAAGGTAAAAGAGGAACTTCAACGCAAAGGAATAACCGAAAATCAGTATTCGTTCATAGAACAATACCTGCAGATCAGCGGGAACAACTACGAAAAGCTGGAAAAAATTCAAAGTCTGCTGGGCAATGATTCTTTATGCCTTGAAGCTATAGCTGAACTGAAATTTCTGCTGGATTATTCCGACGAAATGCCTTCACCGGGAGCTCTCATTATTGATTTAACACTCGCCAGGGGACTGAACTATTATACCGGGATCATTTTTGAAGTAAAGGCAAAGGATGTTAAAATGGGTAGCATCGGTGGTGGTGGAAGATATGACGACCTGACGGCCCATTTCGGAGTTCCGGATGTCCCCGGGGTTGGAATTTCTTTTGGTGTGGACCGGATATATGATGTTATGGAAGAACTCGGGCTTTTCCCTGAATCACTTGCTTCAGGGTCAAAAATGCTTTTTTTCAACCTGGGTGACATGGAAAGCAAAGCGGCATTTAGAATAATGCAGGATCTGCGTAAGAATGGAATTTCTGCTGAACTATTTCACGAATCAGCAAAATTTGACAAGCAGTTCAAATATGCCGAAAAGAAAAATATACCTTTTATTGCCATTGTTGGCACTAAAGAGATGGAATCGGGTTCGGTTGTTGTCAAAAATCTCGCTACCGGAGAGCAACAAACGCTGCCGGCAGGAGCACTGGCTGATTTTTTAAAATGAGCAGTTTTGCTTCCTTCTATGGGTTTTAATGAAGACCCGGATTCCCGCTTACACGGGAGCAGCAGCCCCGCCATTGTGGCGCTTTAAACATATCTTTGCCGGATGAAATCAGGGGCTTTGCGGAATATCCGCCAGTTGAGCGCTTCGGAACTAAATAAATTGTTCGCGGAGATGGGGGAAAAATCATTCAGAGCTACTCAGGTGTGGGAGTGGTTATGGCAGAAACATGCATTCAGCTTTGATGACATGACCAATCTTTCAAAAGAACTAAGGGCTAAATTAAGCGAACAGTTCAGTTTTCCGTCCTTAAAAGTTGATGCAGTTCAATACAGCTCTGACGGAACGGTCAAATCCAGATTCAAAACATTTGATGATCACCTTGTGGAGGGCGTGCTGATTCCCTCTGAGTTCAGGTTTACTGCCTGCGTTTCTTCACAGATCGGATGCAGCCTCAGCTGTAAATTCTGTGCAACCGGGTATATGGACCGGAAACGTAATCTGAATTTTGATGAGATCTACGACCAGGTCGTGCTGATCAATCAGCAGAATATGAAGATCAATGACAAAAAGCTCACCAATATCGTTTTCATGGGTATGGGCGAGCCTTTGCTCAATTATAAAAGTGTATTACAGGCAATTGAGCGCATCACGGCAGCGGATGGTCTTGCAATGAGTCCAAAACGAATTACTGTTTCCACCGCGGGCGTTTCAAAAATGATCAAACAACTGGGGGACGATAACGTGAAATTTAAGCTTGCTTTGTCCCTGCACGCTGCCAATGACCGTAAGCGAAACGAGATCATGCCTATTAATGAAACAAATAATCTCAACTCCCTGGTAGAAGCACTGAATTATTTTTATAAGAAAACAGGTAACGAAATCACTCTGGAGTATATTCTTTTTAATCAGTTCAACGACACGGTTGATGACGCAGAAGAATTAATAAAAGTATACCGCCAGATTCCCGCCGACCTTGTAAACCTGATTGAATACAACCCGATTGAATTCGCCAGGTTTACCAAACCTTCCGAAGAGCGTGTTAATTTCTTTATGGAATATCTTGCCAAAAACAGGGTGAATGCCAGGCTGCGACGTAGTCGTGGTAAAGATATTGATGCTGCCTGTGGTCAATTGGCAAATAAAGCAGGATAAAGAAATAAAGGTGCATTTCAATCTTCCAATAAATTATTCATCACTTCAGTATTTCATTTCATGAACAAGAAACCTGCCGGCAACTTTGAAAAATTTCTGCCCAAGAAAAAAAACAGTGTGATCAAGGAAGAGATTCGTCAGCAGAAGAAAAAGTTCAAGAAAGAAAGATCTGATGCCATTGAAAAAAAGAAACTGGAGAAAAGAACTGCTTATCAGTCAGCAAGCAAAGCTGTAAACAGAAGTGCAAAATCAGAACCAAAAGCACCTCCGATTTTACGTAAAGCAAACCATGAAATGCCTTTGAATAAATATGTTGCTCATAGTGGCATTTGTTCAAGGCGCGATGCTGCCATACTTGTGAAAGATGGAAAAATAAAAGTAAACGGAACTGTAATAACCGAACCAGGATTCAAGGTAAAGACATCAGATGAAGTTATTTATGGTGGCAAGAAATTATACCCTGCAGAAAATCTCGTGTATATTCTGTTAAACAAGCCAAAGGATTATATCACTACTTCTGAAGATCCGCAGGGAAGAAAAACAGTACTCGATCTTATAAAGGGGGCAACCAATGAACGTGTTTTTCCGATTGGCCGTCTGGACAGGAATACGACAGGTGTTCTGCTGCTGACCAATGATGGGGAACTCACACAGAAATTGTCGCATCCCTCTTATGAAGTCAGGAAGATGTATGAGGTAAAACTGGATAAACCGCTCAGTAAAACGCATTTCGATAAAATTCTGAATGGGCTTACTCTGGAAGACGGCACTGTAAGAGCTGATGCACTGGCTTTCGCCGATGCAAAAGACAAATCGATTATTGGTATTGAATTGCATAGCGGGAAAAACAGAATTGTAAGAAGGATGTTTGAATTTCTGGGCTATGATGTAAAAAATCTCGATCGGGTAATGTTTGGCAACCTGACCAAGAAAAACGTAGAACGCGGAAAGTGGCGCTTTCTTAAAGAAAAAGAAGTACGGCTGCTTAAATTCATGAACAGTTCATTCATCCGCAAACAACCTGTGGATCTTTCTGAATAATTCTGAGAAACTGAAATCAAATTTTCACAATGCAGGATATCCAGATTATATATGAAGATGAAGATCTGATAGCAGTTAATAAACCATCGGGCCTGCTTAGTATCCCCGACAGGTTTGATGCGGAACTTCCCTCGCTCCGCACAATACTGAAACAAAAATACCCGGATCTGTTTGTAATTCATCGTATCGACCGCGATACCAGCGGACTCATCCTCTTTGCAAAAAACTCCGAAGCACACAAATATTTTTCCCAGCTGTTCGAATCAAGAAATGTGATAAAAAAATACCTGGCAATTGTTCATGGCAAAATGCAGGACGACAAAGGTAGTTTTGATCAGCCGATCGGGGAGCATCATCAGGTTAAGGGAAAAATGGCGGTTACACGTGGAGGTAAGCCCGCTCTTACACATTACGAAGTATTGGAAGGCTTTCAGTCGTACAGCCTACTCTTACTAAAAATTGAAACAGGCAGAACACATCAGATCCGGGTCCATCTCCAGAACGCTGGTCATCCGGTGCTTTGTGACGCACTTTACGGTTCAGCTGAACCATTGCTACTTTCATCTATAAAGAAAAAGAAATTCAAATTGTCAAAAGACGCGGAGTCGGAGCAACCAATAATGAACAGGCTGGCCCTGCATGCAGCCTCGCTTGAATTCCAGCTCAAATCCGGTACGCAGTTGGCTTTGGAAGCTCCGCTTTTTAAAGACATGCTGGCAACTTTAAAGCAACTGGAAAAATGGACAGGTGCTTCACGGAAAAACGGCATAGTCAATAAGTCCTTATAATTCAGGTTTTCTGAAAACGCGACGAAAGCATCGAATACCCGACAAAAACCCCAGACCACATTATCACGACCAGCATCACAACAAGAGAATTCCGCAATACAGTCTGCAGTCCGTAAGTTCCTGCATTTAAATATGGATAAGGATAAAACCCTGAATAGGTTCCGACGATAAGTACATAAAGGATATACGCTACAGGAAATAACAACCATATCCACAGGTCATTCCACGCCAGACCTGCTTTTGGCGTAAAAAGAATCCAGTACAAAAGAAACAGCAGAGGAACTACCGTATGCAGCAGCATATCAAGAACCCATTGCATGCCTTCAGGCCGGAATATCTGCCGGATGATCATGTTATAAATGATTGCTCCGAGAGAAATATAAACCGCAATAGCAGTAGTTACCCTGAAGCTGGAAAAGAATGCATGCAACCGGGATTTATTCCGGAAACAAAGTACGGTGCTGCAAATAGCCGCAAGAAGATTTGTCCAGATTTTAAAAAAACAAAAATAACGTATAACCGTATCCGTTAGCGGCAAACCGGAGTTACCGATAGTACTGTGCAATTGAAGGATCAGGGCAAACCAGGCAGTGACTGCTGTAATGAACAGCAGGGCCCGTTCTGATTCAGGTTGCTGAATCGCCATAATTAAAATTATCCGGGTTAAGAAATGAGTTGAAACAGCGTTTACAAAAGGAACGGAAAACAGTTACAGGTGACTTTGTAATGTGGCGTCAATTATTCAGGTCAGATAATACGGAAGGGAAGAAGGATCCAGGTGCCTATTCAGAGTACACGAACTTAGCTTTTTCAGCTCAATTTTCAAAATTTATCGGCTTAAGAAAATTGTTGGGGGTTTTATTCAGGGCCATTGATGCCGGTAAAGATCTGAGCGGGAACTAGTGAAAGATAGAAGCTACTAACGGTCAGGAGTAAATGAGAAAGAGCAGGAAACAGGAACAGAAACAGCAAGAGAAAGAGCAAGAGAAAGAGTTAGAGAAAGAAACAGGAACAGAAACAGGAACAGGAACAGCAAGAGAAAGAGCAAGAGTAGAAACAGAAACAGTAACAGAACTATAGGCTAAACGTTAAACGTTTAACATCTAAGAACTAAGAACTATGAACTCTGAACTCTGAATCAGGAAGCAACATGCAGACCACATTCCTTTTTTGATTCTTCCCACCACCATCTTCCTGCGCGGGGATCTTCACCGGGTTCAATAGCTCTTGTGCAGGGCGCACAACCTATGCTGATAAAACCTTTGTCGTGAAGCGGGTTATATGGAACATTGCCAGCCCTGAGGTAATCAACTACCGCCTGATAATCCCAATGTATCAGGGGATTGAACTTAAAAAGCTGGCGGGATTCATCCCATTCCAGCAGGTTCATCTCCTGCCTGTTGGCTGACTGGTCGGCGCGCAAGCCGGTTATCCAAACCCTGGCTCCGGTTAAGGCCCGCCCGAGCGGTTCCACTTTCCTTATAAAACAACATTCCTTTCTGTTCTCAACAGAATCATAGAAACTGGTAAACCCTTTTCTGGTAACCAGTTCTTCCACAGATTCATGCCTGGGAAAAAACACATCAATATCTATCTTATACCGGGCACGCGTCCTGTCAATCAATTCGTAGGTTTCATAAAACAAGCGGCCGGTATCGAGAGTAAAAATGCGGATCGGAATTTTATTTTTTGCAATCAGGTCAGTAATTACCTGATCTTCCAGCCCCATAGAAGTTGAAAATACCACACCACCCGGGAAGAGATTCGCCAGGTGGTGTAGTTGATCTACCGTATTTTTTTCACTTAATTCCTTTTCTAAGGTTTCAAGTATCATGGGCGGAATTTAGTATCGCAGTCTGCGGGAAGGCCGCGGACAATTATATATCAATCCAGGTTAGGCTGTGGCGTATAACGCAGGTATGGTTTCACGATATTCAATCCTTTCGGGAATTTTTTTACCGCATCCTCTGTGGACACCGCCGGTACAACAATTACATCTTCTCCATTTTTCCAGTCAGCAGGAGTGGCCACACTGTATTTTGCAGTAAGCTGTAAAGAATCAACCACTCTCAATACTTCTACAAAATTTCTTCCGGTAGAAGCAGGATATGTGATGATCAGTTTGATTTTTTTATCAGGACCAATTACAAATAGTGACCGTACGGTAAAATTCTCAGATGAATTCGGATGAATCATATCATACAAATTGGCAACTGTTCTATCCGGGTCTGCAATCAGAGGGAAGTCAACGGTTACTTTCTGAGTCTCGTTGATATCATTAACCCAGCCGGCATGTTTCTCCAACGGATCCACACTTACTGCAAGTACTTTTACATTTCTCTTTCTGAATTCCTCTTTCAGAGCAGCGGTTTTTCCCAGTTCAGTTGTACAAACAGGGGTATAATCTGCAGGATGTGAAAAAAGAATACCCCATCCATCACCTAAATATTCATAGAAATCGATGTCGCCGGCAGTCGTTGAAGCCTGAAAATTGGGAGCTATGTCTCCTAAACGTAATCCCATAATAATAAGTTTTTTTGAGCGACGAATGTAAGAGAATTAGATTAGCCTACCAAAAGAGTCGACTTATTTTATGTGAAGGATATGTGAACGGTCATCCGCTAAAAACTGCCGCCGCTGGTGAGAGAATCACGCCCAAAGCGGTCTTTCACCTGGTCTATAGCTTTATAAAGCCCGGCTTTAAGAGTTGGATCGCTGAAAAGGTTGGTTTGCAGCGCCTCTTTTGTGAGTTCACTTACGCGTACACCTAAAAGCCTCACTTTTTCACCCTTGCGGTAAAGCTGGTGAAAAAGCGTTTTTACCAGCGGGATGAGTTCGTCATCAAAAAATGTGTAGGGAATTGCGGCCTGCTTTGAAGTTGTTTCAAAGTCGGGGTAGCGGATCTTTACGGCAATACAGCCAGCCATTTTATCTTCACTGCGCAGATTGAACGCAACTTTTTCTGTCATTTTCACCAGCTGCGCCATCAGGAATTCAAGGTCGTTTGTATTTTCTTCAAAAGTATGCTCGTTTGAAATTGACTTTGACTCATGATAAGCGTGCACCGTACTGTTGTGAATGCCCTGCGCTTTCTGCCATAATTCTGCAGCAAAATTGCCGGCGGTTTTTTCCAGTATATCCAGCGGATAAGCAGCAAGGTCGCCAATGGTGGATAAGCCCAGTGCATTTAAAGATTTCAGCGTATGGTTGCCAACGCCTGGTATCCTGTTTAGAAGCAGCGGGGCCAGAAATTCCTTTTCCCTTCCCGGCAACACCTGGAGGTATCCATTCGGCTTGGCTTCATTGGTAGCCATTTTTGCCACCATTTTGTTTGATGCAAGTCCGAAAGAAATGGGCAATTTGGTTGATTTTGTTATTTCATCACGAAGAGCGATAGTCCATGGAAAGGGTTCAAAAAACCTATCCATTCCCGTTAGGTCGATATAAAATTCATCAATAGAAGCTTTTTCAAAAACCGGAGCCTTTGCAGCAATGATTTCCGTTACCATTCTCGAATAATGACTGTAGCGGTCACGTGAACCCTGAAGTAATATTGCATCGGGACAAAGCTGGAGGGCTTTTTTCATTGGCATAGCGGATGCAACACCAAACCTGCGGGCTTCGTAACTGCAGGTGGTCACAACACCACGGTCACGGCTACCGCCCACAATAAGTGCTTTGCCTTTCAGGGAAGGATCTTTCAGGATTTCCACCTCCACAAAAAAAGCATCCAGATCAAAATGGGCAATGATGCGCTGCTTTTCAGTCATCATCAAAATTACGCTAAACGTTCTACGTTCTAGGTTCAACGTTTAACGTGAAAGGTATATTTCAAGCAGTCCATCGGGGAGGCTCACGAGGATCGTTTTTGTTTTATGATCAATCTTATTAAGAGTTGATTGGTTAAGCGGAACGAGTACTTCTTTTTTATTTATTTCCAGCCTTAGTAAAATCTGTTGCGGCTGTTCGATCACCTCAAGTACTTCACCAAGTGTTTCATCATTGTTCTTTACTGTATATCCAAGCAAAGAAACAGGAGCATTTTTAGCAGCTATTTTTGCGACCAGTTTTTCCGGTAACCATACGTTTTTTTTCAGCATGCCCTGTGCCGTTTCTTTAGTCGCAATCGTTTCGAGGCGTATGATTATTTCATCTTCATTTCTCGCACGTATCTGCTGGGGAAAAAAAGGCAGGAAACTATCGCGGATCATTTCAATAAAAAATGTTTCCACTCCGGGGAAAGCGGATTTGCGGCCGAGGTTATGCCTGATTATCAGTTCTCCTTCGGTGCCATGGGTCGCTACAATTGTACCGATCTTGATATAATTCTCTTCCATCCGGATTCAGATTGCCACTATCAAAAATTAAAAAACACAAAGCCCCGTACAAGCGGGGCTTTGTGTGATATTTTTAAACACCGGGCTGTTATTCCGGTCTGGCTTCTCCAGGTCTTCTTTCCATTCTGCGGTTCGGTGGGCCACCACGACGGTTACCCTTACGCGCACGCGCAGATTCTTCCTGACGCTGTCTGATCTTTGCTTCATGCTCTTCGTGCCATTTTGCAAATTTCGTCATCGCTGTAGCCTCATCAAAAAGGTTCAGTGTAACTCCACGCAGCAGGTGTTTGAGATAAAGTACGCCTTTGTAAGATAAAATCCGTCTTACAGTATCAGTGGGTTGAGCTCCTTTATGAAGCCATTCCAAAGCTTTCTGACGATCAATCTGAACAGTGGCAGGAACTGTCAATGGATTGTAAGTGCCGATCTTCTGGATAAATTTTCCATCTCTGGGCGCACGGGCATCGGCGACAACGATAAAATAAAAGGGTCGTTTTTTGCTCCCGTGGCGCTGTAATCTAATCTTTACAGCCATAAAAAATAGACATTTTTTGCGGGTTGTTAAAAAATAGGTTTCAACTAATAAGTTTGCAAAGATAGGGCTAACGGCCTATTTCACAAAACAAAAATACAAAGCATTTCTTAAATAATATCTGATTATCTCCTTCCAAGTCCCATCCGGCCGCCCATCGGCATTTTATTCATCGTTTTCATCATTTCCCGCATCTGCTCAAATTGTTTCATAAACTGATTCACATCAGCAATATCCTTGGCAGAGCCGGCAGCAATCCTCTTTTTGCGACTCATGTCGATAACATTGGGGTTCGCCCTTTCAAACGGAGTCATTGAATTTATAATCGCTTCCACACCTTTAAATGCATCATCAGAAATATCCACATCTTTAATCGCCTTCCCCATTCCGGGTATCATTGCCATCAGGTCTTTCAGGCTACCCATTTTTTTGATTTGCTGGAGCTGGTCAAGAAAATCCTGAAAGTCAAACTGATTTTTGCGGATCTTTTTTTCCAGTTTTTTGGCTTCGGCCTCGTCATACTGTGCCTGGGCTTTTTCCACAAGTGAGGTGATATCACCCATACCCAGGATACGCTGCGCCATACGCTCGGGATAAAATACATCAAGCGTATCCAGTTTTTCACCGCTGCTTACAAATTTGATCGGTTTATTTACAGTATAACGGATCGATAAAGCCGCACCCCCACGGGTGTCTCCATCAAGTTTTGTCAGTACAACGCCATTGAAATCCAGGCGGTCATTAAATGCCTTTGCAGTATTTACCGCATCCTGACCGGTCATGGCATCAACCACAAATAATATCTCCTGTGGTTTAACTGCCTCTTTGATGCCGGCCACCTCATTCATCATCACTTCATCAATAGCCAGCCGGCCCGCAGTATCGATAATAACTACATTCTTATTTTTTGATTTCGCTTCGGCGATGGCCTGCCTGGCAATGGCGATTGCATCCTTGTTTTCGGGATCGCTGTACACATCCACTTTGATTTGTTCGCCAAGTACTTTCAGCTGTTCAATGGCGGCCGGTCTGTAAATATCTGCAGCAACGAGTAAGGGAGATTTTCCTTTTCGTGTTTTAAGATAATTAGCCAGCTTGCCGCTGAAAGTTGTTTTACCGGAACCCTGTAAACCAGCGATCAGAATTACAGCCGGATTACCGGTGATATTGAATTCACTTTCGCTACCGCCCATTAATTCGGTCAATTCATCTTTAACTATTTTGACCATGAGCTGACCCGGACTCACCGCGTTAATTACCTTCTGGCCCGCCGCCTTATCTTTTATTTTATCTGTAAACTCCTTTGCAATTTTGAAGTTAACATCGGCATCGATTAATGCCCGGCGTATTTCCTTTACCGTATTGGCAATATTCAGGTCATTGATCCGACCTTCCCCCTTAAGTTGCTTGAATGCCGACTCGAGTTTATCACTGAGATTTTCAAACATGAATTATCGTGTTTTCTACGAAAAATAAAAAAAGTGAACATCAATGATGTTCACTTAAATGCGGTGCGAAAATACAAAATGAAAACGATGTATTATCAGCCGAGATAACTCCTTAAATGTTTACTGCGGGAAGTATTGCGGAGGCGCGTGATTGCCTTATCCTTAATCTGACGAACTCTTTCACGGGTCAGACTGAATCTTTCGCCAATATCTTCAAGACTCATTGGATGATCAACACCGATTCCGAAGAAGAACCGGAGAACCTCCTGCTGCCTTTCGGTAAGGGTGTTTAAAGATCTCTCAATTTCCTGTGTAAGGGATTGTTTATGATCCAGTTCCCCGTCCGCAGACTCAGAATTCGGATTTTCCATCACGTCTACAAGAGTACTTTCCTCGCCGTCCGAAAGTGGAGAATCCATACTTACATGCCTGCTGCCAATGCTCAGCGTTGATGAAATTTCTTCAATTTCAAGGTCGAGCATTTCGGCGAGTTCTTCTACTGAAGGTTCCCGCTCATACTCCTGTTCCAGCTGCTGATACGCTTTATTAATCCGGTTTGCCAGCCCTACTTTGTTTAGAGGAAGTCTTACAATTCTTGATTGTTCAGCAAGAGACTGTAAGATGCTCTGGCGGATCCACCATACAGCATAGGAAATAAACTTAAATCCTCTCGTTTCATCAAAACGCTGGGCGGCTTTAATGAGCCCGAGATTCCCCTCATTAATAAGATCAGGAAGGGAAAGGCCCTGATTCTGATACTGTTTTGCTACTGAAACCACGAACCTGAGATTGGCCTTGGTTAATCGATCTAATGCACGCTGGTCACCTTGTTTAATTAGCATAGCCAGCTGAACTTCCTCCTCTGCATTCACCATTTCTACTTTTCCGATTTCCTGGAGATACTTTTCAAGACTTTGCGACTCACGGTTTGTAATAGATTTCGTGATTTTGAGTTGACGCATACTCATAGGAGGGCATTTTTGTGTTTTTAGCCTTTGGGCTGTACGGATTATCCCGGATAAAACGGTTAGTCTTTTAAGATATTGTTAAAGGAAGGGGTACTATATACACATTCATAATCAACATTTTTTTTATAAGTAATTGAAAGATAGTCAGTTAATTATTTCATCACCTAGTACCCGGTTTTTTCTCCCTATCTGCGGGGAACAAATCCTAAAAAATATTTTGCGGCAACGGATTATTTTCTATACTTGCACGGTTACAGTCAAAACGACTGGAAATGACAGAATAACTGAACCAAAAGATGAGTAAGCAATTGTACACCCTGGAATACCCAGTTAGATGTTCTCCTTCGATTTTATATGAATTTTTGTCAACCCCTGCAGGATTGCAGGAATGGTTTGCTGATAAAGTAGACGAACGGGATAGTGTTTTCAGTTTTACCTGGAATGGCACCACTGACAGAGCCGAAATGCTCGAAATGGAGGAAGATAAATTTATCCGTTTTCACTGGCTGCATG
>JAATGW010000629.1 GCA_015654495.1 Chitinophagales bacterium | reverse complement strand
ATTGGGCAAAGATAGGCAATAGGCAAGAGGCAAAAGGCAAGAGCCTGCCTGCCGGCAGGCAGGGAACAGCCCGGCAAGTTATAGAAGTTTGGAGATCGTATTTTTGTTTTTACTTTGTCCGGATTGAATGTGTTTACATAACATTAATTAATGCCTGCAGCTATGAAACTGGGTGTAATTTATTTTTTAGTGAGTCTATGTATCAGTTCTTCTCATGCCCAACAGAACGAAGGAGCATCGCTGAGAATTATGAAACTCAGAGAGAACTTTTTTATTTACACCACCTGGCAAAATTATGGTGGTACAGTTTTTCCCTCTAATGGCATGTATATAATTACTGATGCGGGAGCCATCCTCATTGACTGCCCATGGGATAGCACACAATGGCAACCTTTGCTTGATAGTATTCAAAATCGCCATAAACAAAAAGTTGTATTGTCAATTGCAACCCATTTTCACAAAGACAGGGCCGGGGCATTCAATTATTATAAACATTCCGGAATTGCTACCTGGACTTCTGCTGATACAAAAAAATTATGTATTCAGAGAAATGAACCACAGGCTGAGTTTGTATTTCAAAACGATACCACGTTTCATATAGGGAATCTGCTGATGAAGGCTTATTATCCCGGTCGTGGTCATACTTCCGATAATATTGTGTTGTGGTTTGCTGAAGAAAAAATATTGTACGGTGGATGCCTTGTGAAGAGTTCGGAAGCAAATGATTTAGGCAATATTAATGATGCAGACGTAAGAGCCTGGCCGGCTACGATTCAGAAACTTATCAGTAAATATCCTGATAGAAAATTTGTTATTCCCGGTCATCAATCCTGGTCTGATGGGAAAGGGCTTGAACATACACTCAAATTATTGAGCGCTGAATAAAAAGCAACAGATCTGTTAATAGTCAGGAAGCGATCCTGTAAAAATGCCGGCCCGCTAAAGCGGGCCGGCGGGCTACGGGTTAAAAACAACAGACTATCTTCTTCTCGTTACAATTACTTTTCTTCCATGTGGATAATGACCATGTGATCTGTAAACAGGCGCTTGTCGTCCGGGCGCGGGGCGGTAATATGGTGCCGGAGGCCTGTGATTGTTATATACGATAACTGATCGTGAACGGATTGGTCTGTAGATCTGCGGGGCATAAACAATGCGATGACGGGGGGCCGGGGAATAATACCTGTGATAGTAGTTCCGCTGCGGATACCAGGCTGACCACATCAATGGACGGTGGGGAACATACCACACCGGACGATAATGCCATCTCCATGGAGAAACCCAGGCACTGTAGCCGGGAGCGAAAACAAATCTTACCGAAGGCCATCCCCACACATTTACAAAAATCCCATTTGAATTATTGAAAGCTGCCGGGCCGCGTGAAATATTTTCGTCTGAGCCTGAAAAACGATCCCTCTCGTCATCGGATGCCGGTTCCACAATCGTTTCTTCCCCGAAAATATCCTCATCTCCTGTAATCTGGATAACGGCTTCTTCATTGCCGGTACGCTCCAGTTCAACTACAGCGATATCCTGGTTCTCGCTTTCTGTTACGGGCACCTGCAGTACGAACAGCTGAACATTTTTATCTTTCCTGTTGATGACTTTTATGTAATCAACTTCACCGTCTTTATTAAGATCAAGATTATTGATTTTATTATCCGGGCGGTTCAGCATTTTTTCGAATGCTTCCGGGCTTGCCGATTGTTTAAAAGCTTCAAGGGCACCCTGAAGATTGAACTGATCACCGGCGAAGCCGGTTTTGTTATCCTGGGCCTGAACCTGGCTTCCTGCCAATAAGCCCAAAAATAAAAAGCTATTCAGAATTCTCAATTTCATAGTTCAAAAATTTAGTGAACAGTAATAAGACGATAAATGATAGCCAGAGTTTAATACGGATAACCGGAATAAGCCTCAAAAACTGTTAAATAAAATTAGCAATACAATGGGCTGGAAGATAGTCGTTAAGGAATTTTCCAAAAGCCCGGGTATCCAAAACAAAGTTTTGATTCCTGAAAGAATCGTTATTTTTTTAACATGGGTTCTAAAATCAAATAATAAAATACCTGGATTTAATTTTTTACAGGCGGTTGAATCCGTCTGCGTTTTCTGAAAAACCGCTTGTGGTCAGATCCGGAATAAAATCCTGCGGTTTTGAATACCTACATTTGCAACAGATTTTTTTTGCATGAAACGAATTGATCTTAAAGAAATTTCTGTTATTGAAAAACAAGGTTGGCTGCAACATTCGATTGCGCCACGACCTATCTGTTTCGCAAGTACTATAAATGCGGCCGGAGAAGTAAACCTTAGTCCTTTTTCTTTTTTCAATTTATTTTCAACCAATCCACCTGTGATTGTTTTTTCTCCCTCCCGAAGAGTGAGGGATAATACAGTCAAACACACATTGCTGAATGTGCTCGAGGTTCCTGAAGTTGCAGTGAACATAGTGGATGTTCATATGGTCGAACAGGCTTCGCTGGCGAGCTGCGAGTATCCCAGAAGTACAGATGAATTCGTAAAAGCCGGATTTACTCCTGTTGCTTCTGAATTGATCCGCCCACCGCGGGTTGCAGAAAGTAAAGTTCAAATGGAATGCAAGGTCCTCGAAGTGAAGCCACTCGGGGAACAGGGCGGTGCAGGAAATCTTGTGATTTGCGAAGTACTGATCATGCATATTGCAGAAGAAATCCTTAATGAAACTGGTTCGATGATTGATCAGCGGAAGTTGCATCATGTTGCCCGCCTTGGTGGAAACTGGTACAGCAGTGTGAATGAACAAAACCTGTTTGCTGTTGAAAAACCAAATATTCACCTGGGAATTGGTATTGATCAGTTGCCGGAAAATATCCGCAACAGTAAAATCCTCACTGGCAACCAGCTCGGGAAACTAGCCAATGTAACTTCCCTGCCGGACATAAGGGCTTCTTTTTACGATCCGCATATCAAACAAATCATGCAATATTTTTCTGCCAATCCGGAGGAAATGGAATATGAATTTCATCGTCATGCCGCTTTTCTTCTTGATCAGGGAAAAGTGGAAGAGGCATGGCAGGTGTTGCTGATGTGACAGGCAGCAGGCAGTAGGCAGGAGGCAGCAGATTAGAAAATTCTTTCATGATTGATTTTAGTGTATAGTTTTTCTGCCGGGAAGGCGGGATGACGGGATGACGAAGAAATACACGATAGTTTTTTATCCCACCTGCTTTCCGGCTCCCCGCCTTACCGGCAAAAGAAGGAAGTTATAATAGTAGTAGACGGTAGGCAGTAGGCAGTAGAACAGCCGGCGTTTGGAGACATGATTCCTAAACATACTCTTTCTCTTTCTCTTGCTCTTGCTCTTGCTCTTTCTCTTTCTCTTGCTCTTGCTCTTTCTCAATTCAGGCAGTAGGCAGTCTCACTATCAGCGCGACGTTAATGCTTTAGTGAAAAATAACCTGAAAATTTAAACCTGTGACCAGGAGGAAGCAGATTAGAAAAATCTTTCATGATTGATTTTAGAATATCGTTTTTTCTGCCGGGAAGGCGGGATGACGAAGAAATACAAGATAGTTTTTTATCCCACCTGCTTTCCGGCTCCCCGCCTTACCTGCAAAAGAAGGAAGTTATATAGTAGGAGGCAGGAGGCAGCAGATTAGAAAAATCTTTCATGATTGATTTTAGAATATCGTTTTTTCTGCCGGGAAGGCGGGATGACGGGATGACGAAGAAATACAAGATAGTTTTTTATCCCACCTGCTTTCCGGCTCCCCGTATTCTAAGTTTAAAACATAGCAAAATTTGTGTTTAGTAATTCTAGGGAAACGGATTAAATCAAGCAGCCACCCGCATTTCTACAAATGGTGTTTGACGCTTTACAACAGCAAAGATCCTTAATACAATTTTGGCTCTGATTATGTTAATGCAACTGCGTTTAGACTTGCCTTCCGCCACGCGTCTTTGATAGTATGCTTTTAGTTCCTGATCAAATTGTATTGCACAGCAGGCAGCACGATCGAGCAAGGTCTTGGCTGTTTTATTAGCCAGGTGGCTGATCCTTGCTTTACCCTTAATGCTCGTGCCGCTTTCATGTTTAAAAGGGGCGAGGCCTGCAAAACATAAAAATTTTCTCGGATTTTTAAATTTTCGGAAGTTGTCTGTACAGCCGATCATGTATGCTGCTATAATACATCCAACTCCTTTGATACTTTGCAATAAATCACTGGTGGTTTTTATTTCCTCATTAGACTTAATCAAGATCTTTATAGCTTGCTCTATTTTGAGAATATGTTTTGTAAGCTGTTCAATAACCTTTTGCTGAGTTGTAAAAAGGAGATCATTCAACATACAGGTTCCTGAACTTTTCATCTCTTTCAGCCTGGAGATAAATCCGCTGCGATCCTTTACCAGCTTTGATCTCAGGCTAATAAGACATTTGAGTTGCTGTATCTCCTTGTCAGGGTTATGATCGGCAGTAAGTATATCTTTTCTTAGCCATCCGTACTCTGCAATTCTTTCTGCATCTACCTGATCATTCTTTCCTCTGGCCATTCCCATGGAACGTTTTATTTCCAGGGCCGGCAGCTTACAGAATCCTATTCCTTTTTGCTGAAGAAAGGTTTCAAACCTAAATGAATACTGTCCGGTATGTTCCATAACAACAAGAATTTCCATGCCCGATGTCAACAACCTATTGAGCTCGGCAAGCAATTGCTTAAATCCTACAGTACTATTTTTAATTGTCAATGCAAACTCCGATGGCTTAATGAATACATCCAGTGTTGCTTTAGATACATCTACTCCTGCAATTAAACGTTGTTTCATAACTTAGATTTAGAAGTTTAGAAAAGGTTGACTGGTCTCCAAGACCTTTAACAGACCTGCGAAGTCTGAAATTCTAAACGGAGCACCGTCAACTAACAGAAAAGAGGTGGGGACTAATACGGAAAATGAGCCTAGAACTCATGCCTTACCAAAGTTCACCCCACTTCTTTTTCTAAGTTCCTGCTAAATTCTAAATCAAAGAACGAACTCATAGATTGAACTAAAGGCCTTACCGGCAAAAGAAGGAAGTTATAAAATAGTAGGCAGTAGGCAGTAGGCAGGAGGGAACAGCCGGCGTTTGGAGATTTGATGCCTAAACGTCTATCTGTTTCTGTTACTGTTTCTGATTCTCGTTTTTTCAGTCTCACTATCAGCACGACGAAAATGTTCAGTGAAAAATAACTTGAAAATCTAACCACAGACCATGAGGAAGCAGATTAGAAAAATCTTTCATGATTGATTTTAGTATTTAGTTTTTCTGCCAGGAAGGTGGAATGACGGGATTACGAAGTTTTTTATCCCGCCTGGCCTTCCGGCTCCCCGCCTTTCCGGCAAACGAAGGAAGTTATATAGTAGCAGAAACAGCCGGCGTTTGGAGATTTATAGGCTAAGCCTACTTAACTGTTACTGTTTCTGTTACTGTTTCCCTTACTCTTTCTCTTACTCTTGCTCTTTCTCTTTCTCTTCAACCTTACCGATATCCGACTGAAACAATATTTTCTCCGGCCGATTTAAAATTGACGGATAGATATTTACTTTCCCTGACTTGTTCAGGCGCCGCTTTTATCTTTTTGCCATTGAGTTTAACGGATCCGGGTTGAACCTTGTCCGGAAGCAAAATCCGTAGAAAGCATTCTTTAAGATCCCCGCTGATTGAAATAATTATGCGTTTGTTTGCGGGCTCATGATAATACTTGTAACGCACCGATTTATTTCCGGATCGATAAATGACATTAACAGTAACACTATCAATTCCTGCTGCGAGCCAGCGCGGACTGATTTCGGTCTTGTCGAATAGTTTGCCGTGATCCACCACCCCTGCCAATCCTTCAATCATCGCGCTGTACACTGCCGCCTGGCCCCAGTTGTCGGGGATACCTTCGTCCACTTTGCCATCCGGCATGTAAGAAACAGGCAGATCACCATGATGAACACGCATTAATGAATCCAGCCTTTTAAGTATATCCACACCATAGGCTTCATAACCATGTTGAAAAGCAGCTTTTGCCAATTCGCCTGCTACGATTGTGTTGACACCACCGTTCATATAAGAGCCTGGAAGATAGTCGGCAAAATGCGGTCGTACCGGAGGATAGACCCCATACCACTCAGCAAACGAACTATCCCTGTTTGATTGCTTCAACGACTGATAAGTTCCTATGATAGATTCAGCCATCGCTTCTGTAGGAAGACCACGATTGATATCATAGGGATTTGACAGACTTAAAGTGTTGGCCTGATCCATGTTTAGATAAGCTGGCTGAGGATCTGCTTCAATAAAGTGTTTATAATATTTTCCGTTCCATAGTAAGTTATTTGACCGTGTTCGGATACCCTTTGCCGTTTCCTTCCAGTATTCCGATCTGTTCTTATTACCCAACACCGAATTCAATCCGGAAAGTTGTTCAGCAGCTGCAAAAATGCCGCTGTTGTCACCATGCATAATACCCATAGGTGTCGAAGCATCGATATTGAAAATTCCTTTCTGAATATCACCGCCCTGCGCGGTATATTCTTTTCTTGGTAAAGGCAACTGCATAAAATCCCAGGTGTCCAACGTGTAGCCTCGCTTAACCAAACCATATTCAGCGGACCAACGCAAAGAGTCACTCATGGAATAATGCATTCCTTTTTCAATTGCGGGCATCCATTTCCTTACAAAATCAGTATCTCCGCCTGATTGGTATACAGCATAAACACCTTCCACCAGTAAGTATTCAAGATCAGCTTCTACCGGAAGCCGGTGCATTTCAATACTGTCCTCAGGAATTTCCTTCCAGTAACGATGATCGAAAATTTGCTTTCGTTTTGAAATGCCGCGAATATTCAACGGATAGTAATAATCAAAATAAATTCCTTCAGCAGTTTGATTCTCCAGATAGAATTCAAGAAAACTGCTCATGTCGGGATGCAGGTACTTCATCGCTTTCATCACATGAACATGATCTCGAATCCATTGTACAAACTCAGTGCGTGGCTTTCCGCCAAAATGAACAATTTTTATCCCTTTCTCTGATAATAACTGATGTTCCAACTGCTCCAACATCCATGTATATTCACCACCACCCTGGCTGAATCCAGTCCGGATCTGTCCAATGGAAAACAACGACTGCAAAGCCAGGATAAAAAAAACCAAAATTTTTTTGTTTGCCATATCGAATACTTTGTGAAGATTAATCCGATGTGATCAATGCAATTGAAAGAAAAAGAATCGTGTATGCGCGGGTAACCGTTATTTTCATTTTCATGGCGATTGCAGGTTGAGTTAACAAAAGCAGTAATTGAAAATAATTGATATTTCCGACTTCGGCTACAACCGAAAGTTATCCGGGAATTCAATATTGATTGTCGCTTTCCATTATTTTACCCAAAGAAGTTTATTTTCACAGGATTCAATACAATGCATGCCGGAACCTACTTATCATATTGGTGTAGATATTGGAACTACTGCGGTAAAAGTAGTCGCTTTTGACAGACTGGGAAATATCCTTTCGATTCATTCAGGCAATTATGATATGCATCACCCCCAGCCTGGCTGGAGTGAACAGAACCCTGAAGAAATATTTTTTGCCGTTATCAAAAATCTTAATGCGCTTTATAATGAATTAATTCCTGCTATTCCCGTCGCAGTCAGCTTCAGCGCAGCTATGCATAGCCTGATTGCTGTTGATAGCAACGGCAGTCCGATTTCGCCTTGCCTGATCTGGGCTGATAACAGGGCTGCTGAAATCGCAGATCAGATAAGAAACTCTCCACAGGGCCAGAAATGGTATCAGCTGAGTGGTGTACCTGTTCATGCCATGTCGCCGTTTTGCAAGCTGATCTGGATCCGCCAGCATCAGCCCGATCTGTTTGAAAAAGCATCAAAATTCCTGGGAATAAAAGACTATGTTATTTTCAGGCTTACTGGCAGATATGTCGTCGATACCGCTATCGCTTCAGCGACCGGCTTATTAAACATGAGAACGCTTCAATGGGAAAAGGAGATCCTTGATTATGTTAGTCTGACTGAAGAAAAATTACCCGAAGTAATCAATGTAAAATCAGTACTTAAATTAAGAAAAAATATTTCAGGTGAACTGTTACAGATCCCTGATGAAACGCCCTTGGTCATCGGTGCAAGTGATGGCGCCTGCGCAAACCTTAGCGTCGGCAGTTACGACGAAGAAGTTCTGGTTGTAACAATCGGAACCAGTTCTGCTGTGAGGTTGCTCAATGACGAACCGCTTCCCGACAGCCAAATGCGGACCTTCAGTTACCATGCACGTGATCAGTTTTATATCAATGGCGGCGGAGGCAACAACGGTGCCGTGGTATTGAGCTGGCTGAAAAATGATCTCATGGAATCCGGAGAGGAAATGGCACGTTTTCTTGCGCAGGCTGAACAAATACAGCCAGGCGCCGAAGGCCTGGTATTCCTGCCATATATTCTCGGAGAAAGGGCGCCGATCTGGAATGCATATGCTCAGGGTGTTTTCTTCGGACTCACTGTAAGGCATACACGGGCACATATGATCAGGGCAGCCCTGGAAGCTGTGATTTTTGCAGTATACAGCATCGGTAAAGTTCTGCTTGAAAAAAAACAGGTTCGTTCTATTCATGCGACTGGTGGCTTTGCCCGTAACAGAAACTGGGTACAGATGCTTGCAGATATATTCAATCTTCCGGTTATCCTTAGCAATTCTGAAGAAAGCTCGGCCTGGGGTGCCGTTCTTACCGGAATGCTTGCTATAGGAACCCCTCTCCCCCCTTCAGAAAAATCAGGTGAAATTCTTGAACCTGATAAGGAAAACAATGCTGTTTATATGAAAGTGTTTGAGAAATATGAGGAATTGTATGTTGCTTTGAAGACGTTTTTTGTTGAGGCAGTAGGCAGTAGGCAGTAGGCAGAAGATTAGAACCACCAGCTTTAAAAATATCAGGGCTCTTTATTTTGCAAAATTTAAAAAGATTGCTAAACACACACGAGAGATAATAATCAAGCTATTTAATTTTCTACTATGTCTCCTGCCTCTTTCTCTTTCTCTTTCTCTTCACTTCTATCTCATTTCCCGGTCCGGCGGATTGAAATCCGCCGCTAGAAGATCATCGAGCCTACGGCTCTGTAATTAAAATTCAGGAATTGTCTTTGTAGCAGACACCCATAATTTTCAGCACTTCTTACCTCTTACTTCATACTTCTTACCTCAT
>JAATGW010000571.1 GCA_015654495.1 Chitinophagales bacterium | reverse complement strand
TGAACTATGAACTATGAACTATGAACTTAAAACCGGCTGTTTCCTTTTGACTCTTGCCTTCTGCCTCTTGCCTAATGTCTGTCACAATCCTTAAGCTGATTGTCCACCCCGAGACTCCCGACTCCAGACTCCCGACTCCCGACTCCAGACTTCTCCTGCTGCCTCCTGCCTGAACCCAAAATCAGGGAACATATTTTTTGAAAATGGAAGTTGCTATATGTCCTCCAAAACCGAAAGTATTATTTATCGCATACCTCACTGTTTTCTTTATCGATTGCCGGCCTGCGAAATTGAATTTGTCTTTAAACTCAGGTTCAATATCAACGGTATTGATGGTAGGAGGAATTACGTCTTCCTGAACCGCTTTTACACAGGCAATTGATTCGATTGCCCCGGCAGCCCCAAGTAAATGACCGGTCATTGATTTGGTGGCACCAACATGCAGCGAAGCACCTATTCCAAATACCCTTTCAGCTGCAATCAATTCGCTTTCATCGCCCTGCTTTGTAGATGTAGCATGTGCATTCAGATAATCAATATCCGAGGCCTGTATCCCTGCATCTTCAAGCGCTGCCAGCATCCCCAGATAAGCGCCTTCACCTTCGGGATGGGTTCCGGTTAAATGATAGGCATCGGCCGCCATTCCTCCACCTGCAACTTCAGCGAGTATCGTTGCGTTTCTTTTCAAAGCATGATCAAGTGATTCGAGTATTAAAGCACCGGCGCCTTCACCCATTACAAAACCATCACGACTGATATCAAATGGCCTCGACGCAGAAGCCGGCGATTCATTATTTGTTGAAAGTGCTTTAGCAGCATTGAAGCCTCCGATGCCGCTCCTTGTGACAGCCGCTTCCGAACCTCCGGTAATAATCATATCAGCTTTATTCCAACGGATATAGTTAAGCGAATCAATGATGGCAGTATTGGAAGTTGCGCAGGCGGAAACAGTAGTAAAATTGATTCCGCGCAACCCGTAGCGGATCGAAATAACGCCTGACGCTATATCAACGATCATCTTCGGAATAAAAAAAGGATTAAATCTCGGTGTGCCGTCTCCGGTAGCAAACTCAATAACCTGCTCTTCAAAAGTTTGAATACCTCCATTTCCTGAACCCCAGATTACTCCGATCCGGTTCTTATTGAGGCCATCAAAATCGATACCGGCATTTTTTACCGCCTCTGCTACGGATACAAGGGCATATTGTGTGTACAGATCATTCCTTCGGATTTCGGCTTTATCGAGATGATCAGCGGCATTGAATCCTTTCAGTTCACAGGCAAATCTGGTTTTAAACTTCTCTGCATTAAATCTTGTGATATCAGCTGCACCGCTTTTTCCTGCCTGAAGGTTTTCCCAGAAATCAACAGCATTATTTCCGATGGGAGTAAGTGCTCCAATACCTGTAACAACAACTCTTTTCATGTTTCAGCCTTTTAATTCTTTGATTATTGTATTCTTTATCAGTTCAAAATCCTGTACACCCGATATCCTCGAAATCTGAAGCCCTGCCATCAGATTTGTAATGATCATTAACGCTTTTGTTCGCGGAGCAGAAGAGAAATAAAATACTTTCTTACGCCGGCCTTCTTCAAGAATGGAGATCAGCCATGCAAAAATAGCCGTCACCAGTTTATTTAGTTCATCCCGTATTGGTGTATCAATCGAAGGAAGATCAGTTAACAGTGTGCCGGCAATACAAACCCGTTTATCTGCCTGTGCATTACAATAAATATTAAAAAAAGCATTCAGCTTTGTCCATGGATCCCGTTCGGAATTATTTTCTTTCAGCTTTTCAAGTTCTTTAATATGGGCCTGAACAACTGCGAGACCCAAATCTGTTTTTGTAGCAAAATAATAATGTATAGATGCATTGGCTATTCCCACCTCCCTGCTGATATCTTTGAAACTAAATGCATTGAACCCCCGGGAACAGATCAGATCCGTACCAACCCTGATAATATAATCCCTGGTATTAAGCATTGCATTTGTCGGATTAAGCTGTTTCAAAGAAACGCTGAATTTAATAACTGTAATTTCAAATGAAACAGCCCATTACATTCTGTAATGGTGAATAAGATTTTTCAATTCAAAAACGATTGCGTTAACTGAAGGACCTTCCCGCGAAACTTCCCGAAATTATTTTAACTGTTTTATTTCCCTTCCACTCTCTTCTTCATTTTGGGGCCCGAAGGTACCTACCTTTTAGTAGGTAGACAACTAATTCAGAGATAATTGACAAGGATTTTTACTAATTCTGAATTCCATCTCTTATCCGTCAGCAACAGAGAACCATGGGCTATAGCAGTTCTTTTTTTTGTAACTTCAATAATCCCGAAAAATACAATCAGCATCTATGGCATCTTTCAAGCTTAATATTAACAACAAACAGTACGATCTGGACGTGGATGAACAAATGCCACTACTCTGGGTTATCCGCGATTTTGCCGGACTCACAGGTACAAAATTCGGTTGTGGCATTGCTCAGTGTGGTGCATGCACTATTCACCTTGATGGCAGCCCGACAAGGTCCTGCAGCATCCCGGTTTCGGTTGCAGCGGGGAAAAAAATCACAACCATCGAAGGCATTTCAGAAAAAACAGATCATGCAGTACAGAAAGCATGGATCGAACTTCAGGTGCCTCAATGTGGCTATTGCCAGTCAGGCCAGATCATGAGTGCTATAGCGCTGCTCACTACCAATCCTAAACCAACAGATGCTGATATTGACACGGCCATGCAGGGCAATCTTTGCCGTTGCGGAACATATCAGCGAATCAGAAAAGCGATTCACAGGGCCGCTGAACTGATCTGATTACATCACACTGTTAAGTATAACCGATAAAATCATTGTATGCAACAAATGCATCCTTCTTTAAAACGCCGCAGATTCCTTCAGCTTGCAGGCATTACAGGCACAGGATTTTTTCTTGGCCTGAATACCGGTTGTAAAAGCGGCCCCGAAATCGCTGCGGTTTCGGCTCCGGGAAAACTGTTTGAAATAACACCTTATATAAATATTGAAACTTCGGGCGTCATTACCATTTTTAACACAAAACCTGAAGTAGGTCAGGGAACCTGGCAATCAGTTCCCGGGCTGATTGCTGAAGAACTGGAAGTTTCACTTGACCAGGTTGTAATAAAGCAAACAGGCGGACAGAGTCAGTTTGGGAATGCCCAGAGCGTAGGCGGTAGTTCTTCTGTAAGAGGTGAATTTTTCACTTTACGTAAAGTAGGTGCGGCAGCCCGCGAAATGCTGATAGGTGCAGCAGCTCAGCAATGGCAGGTGCCCGTTGAGGAATGTTATGCCGAAAACGCTTTTGTGATTCATAAGCCATCAGGGAAAAAACTTGGCTACGGAGCTTTGGCAGAAACTGCGGCAAAAATGAAGGTACCTGCAGAACCAAAACTCAAGGATCCAAAAGACTTCAGAATTATCGGAAAATCAGGCGGCCGGCCTGATATTCCATTGAAGTCCTCCGGCCAGGCGAAATTCGGACTCGATGTTTCGGTTCCCGGAATGGTTTATGCCTCAATTGAGAGATCACCCGTTATAGGAAGTAAACTTATAAAGTTCGATGACGCGGACACAAGGAAAATGAAAGGTGTTCTGGACGTGGTAACCTGCAAACGTATTGTCGGGATATTCAGGCATGATTCAGTTGCTGTAATCGGTGAAAATTATTGGGCAGCCCTGCAGGGACGCAAAAAACTCAAAACGGAATGGAACCATGAGGGCCGGGATAAACTAAACTCCAGTGACTATGCTGCTGGTCTGAGAAAGCTCGCTGCGAAAAAAGGATTGACAGATATAACACATGGTTCTTTTGAAAAAGAATATGCAGGAGCTGCGAAAAAACTTGAAGCTTTATACGAAACTCCGCTTGTTTCTCACTCTCCTATCGAACCAATGAACTGTGTTGTGCGCTGGAATGCGCCTGATCAGGTTGAGATATGGACCTCGACCCAGATACCCGGTGATCTCGTTAAGGAAGTTGCAAAAGAGCAATCCATTCCTGAGGCTAACGTACACCTGCACACGATGTTTAATGGTGGCGGATTCGGTCGCCGGCTTATAAACGATTATGTGACTGATGTAGTTGAATTATCAAAAAAAACAGGTAAACCGGTAAAGGCGATCTGGACCCGCGAAGATGATACCCGGCTCGGGCCATTCAGACCAATGACTTTTTCCGCACTCAAAGGCGGAATCAGCGCAGATGGAAGGCCGGTCGCACTTGAACATAAAGTAATTTCTCCTTCTATCGATGCCGGCTTATATCCCAACTTTGATCCAAAAAAAGTGGACAAAACAATGATGGAAGGAATTGCCGATCAGAAATATGAAATTCCCAACCTGCAAACCAGTTTTGTTTATTCTCCCCTTGACATACCATTATTGTACTGGCGTGCAGTTACAAGTACGACCCTTGCTTTTTCTCATGAATGTTTTATTGATGAGATGGCCGTAGCTGCTGGTAAAGACCCTATGGCATTCCGCCTGGATAATATTAAAAAAGGAAGCAGCGCAGAAAAGATACTGAACAAACTTAAAGAAGTTTCCAACTGGGGTCAGCCTTTACCGGAAGGCCACGGACTTGGTGTTGCACAGTTTGAATTTTTTGCAGGTCATTGCGGATATGTAGTCGAAGTTTCAAAAAAAGGAACCGGGGTTCAGCTTGAAAAAATTATAGCCGTTATTGATATGGGAACTGTCGTGAACCCGGATACTGTTAAAGCACAGGTAGAAGGTGCCGCTGTAATGGCTTTGACTGCCGCAATCAAGAATGGAATTACTTTTGAAAACGGACAAACTGTACAGACAAATTTTCATAATAATCCACTTGTACGAATAAACGAGATGCCGGCTGTGGATGTACACATACTTGCTGATGGAGGAGAAATAATCAAGGGCGCCGGAGAACCCGGCCTCCCGCCTTTTGCTCCTGCATTATGCAATGCAGTATTTGCCGCCACAGGAAAGCGGATCAGAAAACTTCCTTTTGACATTAACAATGTGGGCTGAGCATCAGCAAAAATTAATAATGAAAGAAATTTCAGATATCGTTTATGCATATGAAGGAACTTTGGTTGCTGGAAAACAAATGGCGCTTGCCACTGTTGTTCACCTCGAAGGCTCATCCTACAGGCGCCCGGGAGCAAGAATGCTGATTACTGACGACGGGCAGCTTACAGGTGCAATCAGTGGTGGCTGCCTCGAAGGAGATGCTTTATTGAAAGCACAAATGGTAATCGCAAAAAAAGAGTCCCGCGTTGTTACTTACGACACAATGGATGATGATGACTCTGTACTTGCAGTAGGTCTTGGCTGCAATGGGATTATCAGGATTCTGATTGAACCTGTTGATACAACCAATCAGTTTAACCAGATCAGTTTTCTGAAAAAACTGATTTCCGGGAGAACAAAATCAGTATTGGTTACGCTTTTTACTACTGATCAGAGAAATACTGTACAAAGAGGAACTTCTTTTTTATTAAATGAGAAAGGATTTTTTGAATCAACAATAAATGATCCGGAATTACAGCAGCTGATTTCAGAAGATGCAGAGAAAGTACTATCCGAAGAAAAATCGGCATTTAAAAAATACATTTCAAAAGCCGGAGAACAGATTGCATTTATTGAATTTATTCCGCCTGCAATTTCATTGATCATTTTCGGAGCTGGTAATGATGTTGTTCCGCTGGTTAAACAGGCGGAATTAATCGGGTGGGAAACAACTGTTTTAGATGGAAGGGCTTCATATGCAAGAAAAGAAAGATTCACACCAGCCTGCCAGGTGCGGGTTACAAAACCTGATTCTGCGCTCGATCAGATAGTCATTGATGAGCGTATGGCTTTTTTGTTAATGACACATAATTATCAATATGATAAAATCATCCTGAAAACACTTGCCGGAAAAAATATTTCCTACCTGGGTATGCTTGGTCCGTCAAAAAAGCTGGAACGGATGTCAGACGAATTAAAACAGGAGGGCATTGTATTCAGCAAAGAATTTTTGTCTGTGGTGCACAGCCCCGTTGGTCTGGACATCAGCGCCGAAACCCCTGAAGAAATTGCTCTTTCAATCCTCTCGGAAATTCAGACAGTTATTAATTCAGGGAGCGGGATATCGCTAAGAAATCGCAAAGCTGAAATTCACTCCAGATCAGGTTTGCTGATAGAAGAAAGGAGACAATCGTGAAAAACAATACATTTGAACAGAAACCTTACAGCATTGTAATACTGGCAGCGGGAAATTCCACCAGGATGGGTAAGCCAAAACTGCTGCTCAAATTCAAAGGGAAAACGCTGGTATCAATCGCCGCATCGGCAGCAGCCGGAACAGGATGTAAAAACATCTTCATCGTAACTGGTGCATCTCATCCTGAGACTTCAAATGAACTCGAAGCAACTGATTTCAGACTCGTATATAATAAAGATTGGCAGGATGGTATCAGCAGTTCCATAAAACTGGGCCTGGCTGCTGTGTTAGAGCATAAGCCGTCAACGGAGTGGATTCTCTATATGGTAGCCGATCAACCTTATATCAATGCAGAAATCCTGTCAGCAATTATTTCAATGTCGGCTCATACAGACAAAAAAATAATTGCCTCGGCATATGGCGGAACCCTTGGAACGCCCGCTATGTTTGAAGCTTCTATATTCAGTGAATTGCAGAATTTATCCGGCGACCAGGGTGCCCGGAGTATTATCATTACAAACAGAAACAGCGTAGCATCAATTATTTTTGAAGAAGGGAAAACAGATATCGACACCCCTGTGGACTATGAGCAACTGCTTACACGCTTACCCTTAAATCCATCTCTATGATCAAAGATTCCTTCAACCGCGTACACGATTATCTACGCATATCCCTTACCGATAATTGCAACCTGCGCTGTTTTTACTGTATGCCGGAAGAAGACTATCATTTTACGCCGGCAAGAAACCTGATGCAGGCCGAAGAGATTAAATCGATCGCTGAAATTTTTGTTTCGCAGGGAATAAAAAAAATCCGGTTGACAGGTGGAGAACCCCTGGTAAGAAAAGATGTAAAGAAAATTATTCTTCAACTGGCTGAACTGCCTGTTAATCTTACTATCACAACGAATGGCACAAGGCTACATGAATTTGCGGACACACTGGAAACTGCCGGAGTCCGCTCACTGAATATCAGTCTTGATACATTGCAGTCAGGCAAATTTCACCTGCTCACAAGACGTGATCAGTTCGAACAAACATTTCAGAATATCAGGCTAATGATAGACCGTGGCTTTCATGTAAAAGTGAATGTGGTTGTTATGAAAGGAATAAATGAAACCGAATTGACTGATTTTGTGGCCTGGACAAAAGATGTTCCTGTTCATGTTCGTTTTATTGAATTCATGCCTTTCAGCGGTAATCACTGGAAGAGCAATAAGGTTTTTACCTGGCATGAAATGATGGAACAGATCAGCATGCATTATTTACCGGTACCAATTAATGGTGATGTGCATGATACTGCGAAAAAATACAGTATCGCCGGTCACCTCGGAACTTTTGCTGTGATCAGCACGATGTCTGCGCCATTCTGTAAAGGCTGCAACCGCATCCGCCTTACAGCTGACGGAAAAATCAAAAACTGTCTTTTTTCAAAAGACGAGACTGATCTGCTGACAGCATTCCGGAATGGAGAAGATATCCTCCCCTTAATCGAAGCCAATATATTATCGAAAAAGAAAGAGCTTGGTGGGCAATTTACCGCTGACTTTTCGCATCTTCATGCAGAAGAAATTGCCAACCGCAGTATGATCACAATCGGTGGTTAATTTTTTATTTCTTCCATATCTTTCAAAACATGATTTCAGTCGCTGAAGCAAAACAGCTTATATCTCAGCATGTAAAACCGGGCACTCCGTTTGCCGGACATATTGGTACTGCCGCCGGCTTTGTCCTCGCAACAGATCTTTATGCATCACGTGATATCCCCGCCTTCCCGCAATCATCTATGGATGGATATTCGTTTAATTTTGAAGGCTTTGTAAAATTTGGCAAATTGAAAATTACCGGCGAAATGGCAGCCGGCAGTTCGCGCGAAGTAACCATTAATCAAAACGAAGCGGCAAGGATTTTTACCGGCGCTCCATTACCAAAGGGTGCGGATACCGTTGTGATGCAGGAGAAAACTACGCTCGAAAATGAATATCTGATTATCAGCGATGATAAGATTACCACGGGAGCGCACATGCGAAAACCTGGTTCCGAAATAAAAGCCGGTGCTCTCGCAATGAAAGCCGGCACATTGCTGACACCAGCTGCAATCGGATTTCTGGCAGGTATCGGGATCAGCGAAATGGAAATCTATCCTGATCCGAAAGTGCATATCATTCACACCGGAAATGAATTACAGCAACCAGGTGAAGATTTGCAAAGAGGGATGGTTTATGAATCCAATTCTTTCAGTCTGAAAGCCGCCCTGAGTCAATGGGGAGTGAAGCAAGTAACTCTATCAACTGCAAGCGATACATTGAATGACGTACTGACATCATTAAAAAATATTCCTCCCGATATTGATTTTCTACTTCTCACCGGAGGAATCAGTGTAGGCGATTATGATTTTGTACTGGAAGCAGCAACAAATGCCGGCGTAGAAAAAATATTTCACAGGATAAGTCAAAAGCCGGGCAAACCCCTATTTTTTGGAAAGAAAAATGATACAGTAGTATTTGGTTTACCTGGAAATCCGGCATCGGTTCTTACCTGTTTTTTTGAATATGTATCATCAGCGCTGGAGATTTTCATGCATAAAAAACCGAAAATCAAAACGCAGCCCGCCGTTCTTCAAACGGATTTTAAAAAGCCAGCGGGACTTACTCATTTTATGAAAGCTTATTTTGATGGCTCTTCCGTAAGTTTACTTGATGCCCAGGAATCATACCGGCTGAGTTCATTCGCTACAGCCAATTGCTTTATTGTTGCAGAAGAATCTGCCGTATCTTTCAAATCAGGAGACCTGGTTACAATTCATATTCTGCCAGACAACACCTGAAAATGGAAATACTTTTTTACGTTTTGTTATTTGTTGTTGCTTTCTTATATGCTGCCGTGGGCCATGGAGGCGCAAGTGGCTACCTCGCTTTGATGGCCATATATGAAGTGGCACCCGAAACAATGAAGCCTGCTGCTTTATTACTGAACCTTTTTGTTTCACTAACTTCATTTATTCAATATTATCGCGGTCACCATTTCATTCCGAAAATCTTCTTTCCGCTGGCTCTTGCTTCTATTCCCATGGCATTTCTGGGAGGATTGGTTATTGTTGACGCTTATCTGTACAAAGAAATTCTTGGTGTATTACTTCTTATTCATGCATTTCGTTTCATTTTTATAAAGAGTAATATTTCTGAAGCAGAGAAAAAACAACCGGTGATCTGGATATCGCTCCTGATTGGCGCAGGGATTGGTTACCTGTCAGGACTGATCAGTATTGGAGGCGGGATCATTTTGTCTCCTATTCTGATATTACTGAAATGGACTAACCAAAAGCAAACCGCGGCAATAAGTGCTCTGTTCATTTTTGTAAACTCCCTTTCAGGTTTAGCCGGCCAGATCACTAAAGGAATACATTTCAGCGACGATATTGTCTGGTATGTTGCCATAGCATTTGCCGGAGGACTTTGCGGCGCCTATTTTGGCGCGATAAAATTTAAATACACAATCATACAGTATCTTCTTTCCGCCGTATTGCTGATGGCCGCATATAAACTTTTATTTACAACTGCATGAAAATTTCAGGCAATTGTGACTGAAACGCATGTAGATTCAAAATGAGCCACCGGAACTACTCTTCATTTCATAGTTAAAAGCCGTAATTTTAGTATACCTTTTTTATCCATTTCACCTGAATAAAAAAGCAAAATAATCTGGAGATATGGAGATTCAGGTATTTGGTCATTTAGCGGAGATAATGGGTTCTGATATCATTACAATTGATCCGGTTCCGGATACAGAAACACTTAAAGAAGTAATTGGAAATCAATATCCCGCTTTAAATAATATTGAATTTGTAATTGCAGTTAATAAGAACCAGGTTATTGAAAATACCTCCATTGACAATAGCAGTACCATTGTTTTAATGCCTCCTTTTTCCGGCGGATAAATATGCAGAATTCTTTTTCACATGAAAGGTATCAGCGGCAACTGATCCTGAAAAAATTCGGGATTAAAGCGCAGCAAAAACTGGCAGACGCTTCAGTACTGGTGGTTGGTGCAGGTGGGCTCGGGTGTCCGCTTCTGTCTTATCTCGCAGCAGCCGGCCTGGGTAGAATTGGAATTATTGATGATGATATAATAGCGATCCACAATCTGCACAGGCAACCGCTGTATGCAACTGTTGATATAGGCAATAAAAAAGCAATAGTCGCGAAGGAGAAATTGAAAGCATTGAATCCGGAAATAATAATTGATGGGTTTGATCTGAGATTGGATGAATCAAATTGCCTGGATTTATTCAGATCATATGATTATGTCGCTGACTGTACAGACAATTTCGCAACACGCTATATGATCAATGATGCCTGTGTGATCCTTGATAAACCACTCATCTATGCGGCAGTGTCACAATTTGAAGGGCAGATTTCGATCTTCAATTTCCCTGATACTAAATCGGGAACAAAAACCAATTACCGGGATCTCTTCCCCCAGCCTCCGAACGATGGGGAAATTCTCAATTGCGAAGAAGCAGGTGTGTTGGGTGTTTTACCCGGCATCGTTGGCACTATGATGGCTTCAGAAACAATAAAGCTCATAACAGGAACAGGAAAAACGCTGGCTAGTAAATTATTTACGTTTAATATACTGAACAACCAGTCACTTGAGTTGCAGCTGACAGCCCGCCCCGAAACCCGAAAGCTGATACCTGCTGATGAAACAATATTCAGAAATACCAGTTATGAAATATTGTGTAACAGAAATGGCTTCGACTTAGCTTCAGAAGAATTCGCGAAGTTGATTTCGGGTAAAAACACAACAGTCATCGATGTAAGAGAATTACATGAATTACCAATTCTGGAAGATATTAATCATATCAGGATCCCAATGTCGATTCTGAGCGATCACCTCGGTGGCCTGGTATCTGAAAGAATTGTTTTTGTTTGTCAGTCTGGTATCAGGAGCAGGAAAGCAGCAGGTTTACTGTCAGCAATAAAAAACCCTGACCAGCAGGTGTATAGTTTAGCCGGTGGCGTAGAAAACTGGTTAATTAAAAAGCAAATCCTTCACCATGTCTGACAAAAAGATTCGTGATATTTTTATGGAAGGTGCAATTTCACCGCAGTTCATTGCGGAGAGTATTGAAAAACATAGGACTAAAACCAATATTGGCGGACATAGTATTTTCCTGGGCCAGGTTCGTGCAGATAGTATAAATGACCGTTTGGTTGTTGCCATTGAATACACAACATATAAAGAAATGGCTCTCGAAAAAATGCACCAGATCAGGGAAGATATTTTTTCAAAATACAATCTTACCTGTATGCATGTACATCATAGTCTGGGCAAGGTTGCTGCCGGAGAAATTTGTCTCTTTGTGTTCACATCGGCTCCTCACAGAAAAGCGGCTATAGATGGCTGTGAGGAAGTGGTTGAAAGGCTGAAGGCAGAACTTCCGGTATGGGGAAAAGAAATCCTGAATGACGCAGGGCATCAATGGAAGGTGAATATTTAATTATGGTCGATATCACACATAAGCAAAATACTTTAAGACAGGCAACAGCAACTGCAGTAATCGTAGTTTCAAGACAGGAAACAATTGATGCCATACGGAATAACCGGGTACCAAAAGGAAATATTTTTGAATTTTCCAGGGCGGCAGGTTTGCTTGCAATCAAGAATACACATATGGTAATTCCTGATTGCCATCCCCTGCCCGTGGAATTTGCAGCCATAAGGCATGAAATACACGAGCTTCAGCTAATCATCAGCGTGGAGGTAAGGACCATTTATAAAACCGGAGTTGAGGTAGAAGCTATGCATGGCGCCTCAATAACAGCT